>JAGQWW010000022.1 GCA_020436955.1 Saprospiraceae bacterium
GTTTCCTGTTATCAGGGTCATCTGCTCCCCACATTCCCAATTCATCTCCATTAAAGATATGTGGGCTTCCTACAAAAGTAAATTGGTGCACCTGAAACAATTTGACCAGGGCCCAAACATCATCCAAAGGATAATCTGTTCGGTAAGTAGGGTCTTCAGGTGGTTTACAATGATATTTGTACTTGTTTTTATTTTTCAATGAGGTAGCCATCCTGGGAGAATCATGAGTGCCTGCCACATTCATCATTGCTCTGGCTGTTTCAGGTCGGTAGGCCCCAAAAATTCGAATCATGGAATCCTGCCAGGCTTGTTTGCTAAGTGAATCGACTCCTCCGATAAAATATCCGCGAGTGGGTTTGTACCATTGGTAATGCATAACTGCATCAAAAATATCTCCTTGCACCCAAGGAGCCGGGTCCATTAGGGTATCAGGCCAATTTTTCCACCAATTTTCACCTACCAGATAAAATTCCGGATTTATGGACCTTACAAATTGTCTGAACGCTCTCCAAAACCCAGATGGAACCTTATCCGCTACATCAAGTCTCATCCCATCTATGCCATCAGAAAAGTCTCCATCATTATTTGGGTCCATCCATCTTTTGGTAACCTGAAAAATGTGATCCTTTACGCCCGGATGAAGGGTACCTTCAAATGGTTTTCCTTCTTCTCCTTTTACAACACCTACTTTTTTCCACTCCGGCAATGCCTTGGTCCCAACCCATCCACTATAATCAAATTCGTTGGCTGTTGTTGCCGGATCATCAAAACGGTTTACTTCATACCAATCAGCATAGGGAGAATTTTGTTGGTTTTTGACCAAATCTTTCCATGCCCAGAATTGCCGACCGGTATGATTCCATGAAAAATCAAGGATGATGCGCATATTCCTCTTATGTGCCTCTTTAACCAAGCTGACGAACATCGTATCAGCATTGGTCCATTGCCAGGTGGTTGGATCTGCAGGGTTTTCTCCGGCAATTATTTCCATATCTGCTTTTGGATTGGGACCAATACTTACATCTATATGATGATAATTTCGAGCATCATATTTATGTAGTGATGGTGCATCGTTGAGCGGATTAAAATAGATTGCATTTATCCCTAATTCCGCAAGATGGTCGAGTTTGTCAAATACTCCCTGAAGGTCACCACCATACCTGCGTTGTTGAATGGTACTGTAAAAATCCCTTCCGGTAGCTTTAGCCCAATCTTCCTGCGCATACCAGTTATGACCCCAGGTCGTGATGGACCAATCTTCTGGAAAGGGTTCATCTGTTGCACCTAGGGTAGTAATGCGGTCAGGGTCATTTGTAGGATCTCCGTTTCTGAAACGTTCAATAAATATCTGATACCATATTGCTTCCTGAGCCCATTGCGGTGGAACATCAATACCGATATTTGCACTTTCACTTACTTTCTTTTTGGGAGAGCAAGCAATGACTCCCGGCCAACGTAATTAGTAAAACAAGTGCATTTATCTTAAAAGGATTCATCCGTTATTTATTTGAATCATTTATACCAAACATTTTTCCAAAACGTCTGTAAAATAAGGAAATGCCTAATTCGGCAAAATTTTTGGATAATAATGAGATTGTATAGGCAAAAGGAGATGGCAAACACCCTCACAAGGCTGATTTTTTTACTTTTTGTATCACTCCAGATACAAGCATCTAATCCTATTGATTGGATTGAAGAGGAAAATGCAGCCATTGCCTTAAATAATCTTACCCTGTATTCTGACAGCAGTTTCTCCGGCCGAACCGTCGCCTTTTACAAAGAAAAATCCCTTTTTAAAGTTATTAGAAAGACTGCATCCTTTTATGAAGATGATGCGCAAAAGCAGTTGTTTCGATGGTTCCAGGTCGAAACGCCGGACCATAGAATAGGGTGGATTTTTGGAAATGACCTCGCAGTTATGGAACAGGCTTACAGAGTTCCAAAGACGTTAAAAGGCTATTATAAAAGGGAGAAATATTTTCCAAACCATTTTGGGAATGCAAAAATATGGGTGGCCTCCATGGAAGGAAAAGACCTCTTGTCAGACAGAAAAAGGTTAAAACCTTCATACCGGGAAGAGTATCTCATCTTTACAAACCGGGACCTGATAAGCGATTTTATACTCATAACCACCTACAATCTTTATGGTGCAAGTAGCCTAAAAGAAATCCAGTTAAAAGATATTACAGGAAATGGTACCCGGGACCTGGTCGTTGAAACGGAATATTTCGAGACAGGAACAACAAAAGCTAATCGTGATGTTGAAATTTATTCTTTTCAACAAAATCAATTAGAAAAGATTTTTGAAGAGTCAATTAGCCTTGAGATGCAGGGACGAAAAAGGAGTCCTTGTGGATTTAAGCATGTAAGCATTCAACCACAAACAATCCGAGTCGAATATATTGACTTTACTGACTGTAATAAAGGGAGCGAAACAATCTCCTGGCAAATCTCCAGCACCCAGGAATACTGTGTTGATTTTGTCACTTATACCTACACCTGGAATCAAGACAATCAGAAGTTCGACTTATTATATGCTCCTACCCGATCCAAAGTATCCGGGCGATTAATCTTTCCTGATACCTGGATGAGAGATCAACCGGGAAATTATGGCAGGAGAAAACTTACCTTACAATATGCAGAGGTCGTTAATGTAAAAGAATTAGTTTCTAATGATGATACTGCACAAAACGATTGGTTTTTAATTGAAATCGATAATGGAGATACGGGTTATATACCTGCCAATGCTTTAATGCTAAGACAAACGGTTCATGCAGGCATTATCAATGCTTATTACAATGGGCAAACACAGACCAATCGAAAATTTGTTGAATTGGAAAACTTCTAGGCAGGATTGCTAAAATCAAGGTTTTTAACCTCTTTTCCCAGATACACTAATTTACACCCTTCTTCCACCTGGAATTTTTTCAGATTGGGCGTTAATATTTCCAGGTAACCATCAGGCTCCTTAAAGAATAACGGGATAGACTTTGGTTCTTTAGCCAATCTTTCAACACACTTTTTAAGCTGGCTCTTATTTTTGATTTCTATTTCCTGAATTTTTGGATAATCCCTCACTACTTCATTGATATTCAAAAAGTCGTCTGTATATGAGAAGATTCCAACATCCGGCAAATCAGCTTTATCCTGAGTCATCTCAGCCGGTGTTATCAATCGGAATGCTCCTAACTCACCAAAAATGCTTTGATATTTCCTAACTGCATAACCGTTTACTTCCGGACTACTGGTCATGGCAATTAGATATCCCATGTCTACCAATTCGAACTGATCGCGGAGGTCGTCTGTGTAAATATTTGCCTGGAAGGCTTCCATGCCATCCTGTTGGGCGATGTTGACACTGGTCTCATTATTGTCTACCAACACTACGTGCCGGTTGTTTTCCTGTAAATATTTACCAATGATTCTTGCAGCCATATTAGCTCCGATAATCAAAATACCGTTAGAATCCGTTTGAATAACATTTAACCATCTTGCTACAAATCTGGCGGTCGTTGCATTCAATAAAACGGTTCCCATTACTATCATAAAAACAAGTGGGGTGATATATTCAGCACCAGGTACGCCTTGTTGGGAAAGTTTGATGCCAAATAGAGATGCTACACCGGCGGCTACAATCCCTCGTGGTCCTACCCATGAAATAAAAAGTTTTTCCGGAGTAGTTATCTCAGAATTGCGGGTACTCATAAACACGCCTAAAGGTCTCAGAATAAAAATGACCACCAGGAAGAGCACCAGACAATTGATATTAAATACCAATTGCAAATCGCTCATGTCAATATTTGCAGCCAAAAGGATAAATAGAATCGATATCAGTAATACACTCAGCGATTCTTTAAAGGACAATATCTCCTTGAGCCTGGGAACATCTAAATTACCCAGGACCATACCCATTACCACCACCGTTAATAGCCCGGATTCGTGCGCCATCAGGTCTGATAATACAAACACAAAAAGGACCAGCGCCAGGGTAAAAACATTGAGTAAATAATGTGGAACCAGTTCGTTTTTTATCAGCAAATAAAGCCCGTATGCTGATGCAAAACCAAGGGCACCACCTGTAAGCAAAATTTTAATAAATGAAGTAAACGCTGTACTGGAAAACTCAAGACTTCCTTCTCCTGATGCGATAAATTCGAACACCAATACCGCAACCAAGGCTCCAATAGGGTCAATCAGGATGCCTTCCCATTTTAAAACCGTTGCTACATTGCGGTTAAGTGGGAGATTTTGCAAAATGGGTGCAATTACTGTTGGGCCAGTAACAATTATTAATCCTCCAAAAAGAAATGCAATAGACAGGCTAAGGTCCATGATGAAATAGGCGGATAATCCAGCGCCTACAAAAGTGATAAAAGACCCAATGGTAATTAGCCTGATAATGGAGGGACCCACAACGTTTATTTCCCTCCTTTTCAAGGTTAATCCACCTTCAAAAAGGATGATTCCAATAGCCAGAGAAACAAAATAAAAAAGGGATTGTCCTGGAAAAAGTCCTACTCCTGAGGATGGATCAAATATCGGTTCTATTAGTTTTTGTCCGTTTTCGGTCCACAAAGTAGATAAAGGCCCAACCAGCAACCCAACCATAATCAATGGAAGGATGGCTGGAACCTTGGTCTTCCATGCAATCCACTGGGCAAGGATGCCTAATATGATAATACCCGCTAATTCTACCATGACCGGAAATCTGTTTTCAACCGCTATGATACAGAAACAATCCTAATTATTGGACTGTAATGGAGATTGGTTTTGCAGTTGAACAAAATTAAAGTAATAATTAAAATAACTGCCCAAATCAAATTTCGTTGACCTCCCTTTTTAAAAAAGGGATTTTGAAATAATAATCCTTAAATCCTCATTACCTTTGCGGCATGAAGACCAAGAAGCAGATAGTTGATAATTGGCTGTTCCGCTATACAGGAATGCCCTTGGACAAGTTTGGTAAATATATCCTGCTTACCAATTTCCAAAACTATGTGGAAATGTTTGCAGAGATGTTTAATGTAGAAATTGTAGGTGAGGACCGAAGCATGCCTTGTGCCACTGCTGAAGGGATTACCATTATCAATTTCAGTATGGGAAGTCCAAATGCCGCCACGATTATGGATCTACTCACCGCTATTTCCCCAAAAGCAGTTTTGTTTCTGGGAAAATGTGGCGGATTGAAGAAGAAAAACGTTTTGGGAGATTTAATCTTACCGATTGCAGCTATACGTGGAGAAGGAACTTCCAATGACTATATGCCTCCTGAAGTGCCTGCTCTTCCAGCGTTTGCCTTGCAAAAAGCCGTTTCTACCACTATTCGTGAATATGCTCAGGATTATTGGACAGGTACGGTTTATACAACGAACCGTCGTGTGTGGGAGCATGACAGAAATTTCAAGAAGTACTTACAAAGTTTACGTGCAATGGCTATTGACATGGAAACTGCTACCATTTTTGTTACAGGCTTTAAAAATGAGATTCCTACAGGTGCATTGTTGTTGGTTTCAGATACACCTATGATTCCAGAGGGAGTAAAAACGGAATCAAGTGATAAAAGCGTAACTGCAAAATATGTTGATATGCACTTGAAAATCGGTATAGATTCGCTAAAGCAGTTAATCAACAAATCGCAAACAGTAAAACACCTTCGTTTTTAGTATCCATAAAATCATTTCTATATGTCAGATTATTCTTCCAGTGTGATGGGAACCAACTTTTCCTTTCCGGGACAGACTGCCTTCTACCGTGGAAAAGTACGTGATGTATATACGGTAAATGAAAAGTTGGTGATGGTAGCCAGCGACAGGATTTCTGCTTTCGATCATGTTTTGCCCAGACCAATACCTTACAAAGGCCAGGTTTTAAACCAAATTGCTGCTCATTTTTTGAAAGAAACGGCTGATATCGTTCCAAATTGGTTGGAGGCTACACCTGATCCAAATGTGGCAATCGGTGTTCAATGCGATGCTTTTAGAGTAGAGATGGTAATCAGGGGTTATTTAGCTGGTCACGCATGGAGAGAATACAAGGCTGGAAAAAGAATGATTTGTGGGGTAGCCATGCCGGAAGGAATGAAAGAAAACGACAAATTCCCTGAGCCATTGATTACTCCTGCTACGAAAGCAGAAGAAGGTCACGATGAAGATATTTCAAGAGAAGACATTATTGCAAATGGAATAGTTGCTGAAGAGGATTATATACAATTGGAAAAATATACCCGGGCATTGTTTCAAAGAGGAACCGAAATGGCGGCCAGACAAGGCTTGATATTGGTAGATACAAAATATGAATTTGGTAAAAAGGACGGGAAAATATACCTCATAGACGAAATTCATACACCTGATAGCTCCCGCTATTTTTATAAGGAAGGATACGAGGAAAGACAAAAGGAGGGAGAACACCAAAAACAGCTTTCCAAAGAGTTTGTACGTGAATGGCTGATGGCAAACGGCTTCCAGGGTAAGGAAGGTCAAATTATGCCGGTAATGCCGGATGACTTTGTTGACCAGGTTACTGCCCGCTACATTGAATTGTATGAATTTATTACCGGAATGAAGTTTATCAAAGCTGATAATTCAGACATCCTGGGCAGGATTGAAGGTAACATCTCCAATTATTTAAAAACCCTGTAATTGTGGCAAGGATTATGGCGATAGATTATGGATTGAAGCGCACAGGAGTGGCGGTAACAGATCCATTGCAAATCATTGCCAGTGGATTGGATATGGTGCCTACCTCAGAGTTAATGGACTTTTTGAAAAATTATTTTTCAACGGAGTTAGTTGAAAAAGTAATCGTTGGAGAACCATTACATAAGGATGGAAATCCAATGGAAATCACCCAAAAAGTTTATGGTTTCGTCCAACAGTTTAAAAAACTATTTCCCGACAAAGAGGTTATCCTTCAAGATGAACGATTTACTTCAAAAGAAGCCAGCAGTATTATTATGCAGAGTGGCTTAAAAAAGAAGAAAAGACGTGAAAAGGGCCTTGTTGACAAGATTGCAGCAGCCCTGATTTTGCAAGAATATATGGAACAAAATATTTGGTAAAAGAGAAAACAGCGAAATGATATTAAGTATTTATGGCTATGGCCAACCTGTATTAAAAAAGATGGCAGACGATATTGACAAGGATTATCCAGAATTGGGGGCCTTGATCGAAAACATGTACGAAACCATGTATAATGCCAGTGGAGTCGGCCTTGCAGCCCCTCAAATCGGAAAAAGTATCCGATTGTTTGTAGTTGATACCGTCCAAATGATGGAAGAAGGAAAAGAGGCAGAAGGGATAAAAAAAGCATTTATTAATGCTCAGATTGTAGAACTAAACGGCGATGAGGTTCCCTATGAAGAAGGTTGCTTGAGTATTCCTGATATCAGAGGTGATGTAGACCGTCCCGAGATAGTACGAATCAAATACCTGGATGAGGACTTCAAAGAGCATGATGATATTTTTACCGGAGTAAATGCCCGCGTTATCCAGCATGAATACGACCATATCGATGGTGTATTGTTTGTTGAAAAGCTCAAACCTCTTAAGCGTCAGTTAATTAAGAGAAAACTGGAAAGCATTAAGAAAGGTAAGGTTAGAGCAGAATATAAGATGAAGTTTGTAGGAAAAGGGAGATAGTGGCAGGAGGCTGGTTACTAGTTCCTAGAGGCTGGATTTAAAATAAGAAAGGCGAGTTGTGAACAACTCGCCTTTCTTATTTCAATATTTTACATTCATGTACGCAACACTCATGTATTCTAATACCCTTCTCTATTGCCCTGGAATTGGCCTGATTCTTTGGAGCCTGGAGCAGGCATATCAGTTGCATCCGGTGCAGCAATTTTGAATTCTACCCTTCTGTTCATGAAGTTACTGCCTGTGGTTGGAACCAGGTTATTGGTTTCTCCGCCATAGTGCAATACAAATCTTTCTCTTGGCAATTGGTGTTGGGTAACCATGAATTCAATCGCAGCTTTTGCACGTTTGAAAGAAAGATCCTGATTGTATTCAGTTGAGGCGGTTTGATCTGTATAACCTTGAACTAAGATTCTAACGTTTGGATATTGCTTCATAACATAAGCAATCCCTGCCAGGTTACCATAATCTGCCTGACGAATATTATCGCTATCCAGATTAAAGTGAATCATAGGAAGGAACCATCCGGCAAGACCTGCTTTTTCAGAAAGTGCCAACAAACCGCCTCTTCCTGAAGAACCGGATGTACGAGGTGTTCCGTCAGGATTGGTCATGGAACCACCATCAGGATCGTTTGGATCGCGTTTGATACCCAACATTTCTTCTTCCCACTCACCGATTTTTTGTCTTACAATGTCGTCGACCATGGTTTCGTCGGCGTAGGTAGGTTGCTCAGCAACACCATTTTCATTGTAGGTGAATCCTGGAGGAGAATATGGTTCTTCATCTTCAAAGTCTCGTATTCCGTCTTTGTCACTATCCAAGGCCACCCCTCTTGTATCGACTGGAGCACCTTCCGGTGTATCATTTTCCTGATCCATCATATCAATCACACCGTCATTGTCGGTATCTGTAAGATCCAACTTAGGACGTGCCTTCAGTTCGGAAATATCGGTAAGAACTCCTTCCATTGGATTGACCCAATATAGTGGTTCAGATTTTTCTTCTGATTTACCCAGGTTGAAGTTCAATCGGATGTTGGTATAATTAAGGATGTCTCTAAAGCTGGTTTGTGGATAACCGGGATTATCCCATGCATCCACCAGGTCTGCCTTGTTTCCGAATATCGCAGTAGCTTTGTGTTCTATACCAAGATTGACCTTCTTACTTATTTTAAATGCAATTCCTAATCCTACATCAGCATGGGCAAGTGGCTCAAAATCGAGCACCCTGTCTTCAGTAGTATTATCCATTTTAATGAAGACATACTCGGTTTTGAAATAATTGATTCCACCTCCAACCAAGGCATAGAAATTTGTATTTCTTTTTGGGCGACTCCAGTGAAGGTTATTTAGGGAAACAACTCCCAGTAAACTTCCTGAAATCCAGGTAGTGGTGTAGTCCTGAATATCAACACCGGCTCTTTCTGCCCCGCCTTTAGGCTGACCATACATTAGGTCCAATCTCAAAGAAAAGATATAATCCAAAGCTCGACGGATGTGGATTCCCGCTCCCCAGCTAGGATCAAATTCAATGTCACCGACATTCATAAAATGGCCTCCGTGTACTCCTATTTCCCACATGTGCTTTGGTGTAGCACTATAGGCATTTGGAGTTGTACTTGCCATTTCATCGGTCTGAGGAGCAGGATCTGCGCCTTCTTCCTGTGCCCTTAAGGGCGTAGAAATAAGTAGCCAAACCGCTGCAAAAAGTAGGATGTTTCTCATGTTCATCTTCGATGTTTTTCTAGGGCAGGTTTTGGCAAAATCAGTTTTTGGGATAGGTACTAATTTAGCCTTTTCCTATGTTGATATTGATTTTAAGGGTTAAATGTAATTACTTTTTCTTCAACAAGTTATAAAAATGTATATACAATTTTATATTGTTGCGATTTCACCTGTTTCCTGACCCATTAATTTCTTCAATGCAATGGTCAATGCAGATTCCCCTAAATTGGTTGCAGAGGGATTAAAATCATGTACTTGCACCAGTGCATTTTTAATGGTTTCGCTTACATCCTGGAAGATTGCATCGTCTGTTACTTCAACATCATTTTCCATCAGGTAAGCAAAAACACGCGCCATTCCACAGTTAGCAATAAAGTCTGGAATCATACTGATTTGCTCATCAGTATATTCCGCAGTTGGACCAAAGAAAACACCATCATCTACAAAAGGCACATTAGCACCACAAGAGATGACTTCCAGGTCTTTTGCCATCATTCTATCTACCTGGTCTCTTGTAACCAATTTGGATGCGGCACCCGGAATGAAAATCTCAGCACCCATATCCCAAATTTTGCTATTTACCTCTTCATAGGTTAGCATTTTGTCAGAACGCAATTTATTGCCGTCTTTGTTCAGAAAAAGATCTCTGACTTCTTCAAATGAAAGACCTTCAGGAGCAAGGATACCACCTACTCTATCAATAATACCTACCACCTTTGCACCATTTTGCGCCAGGTAATATCCTGCTGCAGCAGCTACATTTCCCCATCCTTGAATGATGACTCTTTTTCCTGCCAGATTATTCTTATGATAAATGTCGTAAAAATGCCTTACTGACTCAGCCACGCCGTAGCCGGTAATCATATCAGCAACTGCATATTTTTCCTTGGCAACCGGTACATATTCAGCATCTTCAACAATTTTAGAACATCCATGACGCAATTGACCGACAATCTTGATCTTTTCACCGCTGGACGAATGCAAATGTCCATTTACAATACCTTCCTGTGGATGCCATAATCCAAGCTTTTCAGTAATTGGAATTACATCTTTCAATTCATCAACATTCAAATCACCACCGGTTCCGTAATAATTTTTTAAAATTGGATAGGCTGCTTTATACCACTTACGAAGTACTTCATCTCTTCTCGGATCATTTGGATTAAAATTAATACCGGACTTTGCGCCACCAATATCAGGTCCACAAACAGAGAATTTAATTTCCATGACCTTTGCCAATGAAAGGACTTCTTCCCTTGTCAATCCTTCACGCATTCTTGTTCCTCCACCGGCTGCTCCGTTTCTCAATGAATTAATTACAATCCAACCTTCAGCTCCGGTTTCTTCATCGTGCCATTCAAATACAATTTCAGGTTGTTTTGCCTTGAATTTATTCAATAAGTTTTGCATGATATTTATCTTAATTTACTTGGTTAGGATAAGGAAGTGCAAAAGTAATAAAACAGGTGGTTGCAACAGCAGTAGAAACCAAGAACTTCAACCATTAACAAAAGAAAATTTGGCAAGAGAAATTTAAATCTTTTTGATTTAGCCGGATTCAATTTGGGCATACTGTTTACCTTTGCTTCAAACCATCGAAAATATGCTTGAAAGTTGGCTTAAACCACTCAATAAAGATTTTTTACCTGCTACTGATTATGCCGGTCATCAGGTAGGCCATTCCATTGCGAGATTTACCGGAGGTACTCCCAATTTAAGAGGCATTAGAGTTGCCATTATTGGACTGGAGGAAAATCCGGCTAACGAAGTGAGAAAGCAATTGTATGCTTTGGCAGATTCCTTTGGTGATTTGGATGTTATGGACCTTGGGAACATTAGAAAAGTACAGGACGATTTTATTGCGCCATTGGTACAGGATCTTATGGAAGGTGGAATAGTTCCAATTTTACTCGGGCACAAAATTCAAACCGGAACCAGCCAGTTTTTTGCCCACAAGGCATACCAATCTTCAGTAAGCATGTTGGTGGTCGATGAAAAAATTCGTTACGATGCAGAAAAAACTAAGACCAAAAAGACTTTTCTAAATCCCATATTTGCCAATAAGCGTACAGGGTTATTTCATTGCTCCATCCTTGGATTTCAAAGACATTTTACGGACCCGGAAATCTTAAATTATCTGGATTCCAGAAATTTTGACTACCTAAGATTGGGTGAAACTCGAAGCGATCTAACCAGCATGGAACCTATCATACGAGATGCCGATTTTATGAGTTTTCATATTGGTGCCATCAGCGGGTTAATTGCACCTGGTCAGGATGAAATGTCGCCCAATGGATTTTCAGGTGAGGAAGCCTGTCAAATTGCCCGGTATGCTGGCTACAGCGATAAATTAGGTTCCTTTGGAATTTATGGGTTCAATCCTGAATTAGACCTAAGAGATCAGACAGCCATACTCATAGCACAGATGGTTTGGTACTTTATCGATGGAGTGAAAAACCGCAAGATGGACTTTCCTGCTTCGGTCTATGGACTTACGGAATACATCGTCGATTTTAAAGATCAGGATATCACACTTTCTTTCTGGAAAAGTATGCGTACCGGCCGTTGGTGGATACAGGTGCCATTGAAAACTAAAAAGAATGAAAAAAGACATCGTCTGATTCCCTGCTCCTTTTCTGATTACCAACTTGCTTTGAAAGAAGAATTACCTGAGCGACTGATGAATGCTTTTAAAAGGTTTGAGTAGGAAATGGAGACTGGTTGCTGGTTGCTGGTTGCTGGTTGCTGGAAACCAATAAAATTATGTTAGTGAAAGTTCAAACCGGCTACCGTAAACCGTACCTCGGCTACCGATTCTAAAAAATCCGCTCCAGTCCTACCCCTCTGGATCCTTTTAAGAAGATAGTCTTACCTATTAGATCCTGATTATCTATCCATGCTTTGACAGCTGCTGCATTTTCAAACCAGATGAGATCCATGGCCGAAGCAATTGATTTAAAGCCTTCGCCTACAAAAACCAGCGATTCAAAATTAGCATTTTGTGCTTCCAATGCGATGGCCTCGTGTTCAGCCGGGGAGCTTTCTCCCAATTCCAACATTTCACCAAGAATAGCGACTTTATTAGGGGCATCCATTGCCATGAAATTCTGCAGTGAAGCCAGCATACTGGTAGGGTTGGCATTATATGCATCTAAAATCAATCGGTATCCCTCTTTTTGTACGATTTGAGAGCGATTATTATCAGGGATGTAGCTTTCAATACCTGATTTTATCTGTACACATGGAATCTTGAAGTATAAACCCAGTGTGGCAGCAGTGATAATGTTTGCATAATTGTAAATACCAGTCAATCCTGATTGAATCTCAAAATAATCTGCTGAATTTCCTGTAAATGCTACTTCCAATGAGGGTTTTTCCTTGGCAAGCTTGAATGAAAATTCCGGTGTTCCTTCCGGATTTGAACTGTAAGCGATACGTTTGGTACCTATCGGCAACAGGTCATCCAGAAATTTTTCATCCAGATTGATAAAAGCAGTTCCTCCTGTTTCATGAAGAAACCTGTAAAGCTCTGATTTCCCTTTTTTCACGCCTTCTATCCCTCCAAAACCTTCTAAATGTGCCTTTCCGATATTGGTAATTAATCCATGTGAAGGCTCGGCAATCCTCGAAAGGAAATCAATTTCGCCCTGGTGGTTGGCTCCCATTTCAATCACTGCAATTTCCGTATCAGGATGCATGGAAAGCAGGGTGAGAGGAACACCTATATGATTGTTGAAATTGCCTTTTGTGTAATGTACATTGTATTTGGTCTCTAATACTCTAGCTATTAATTCTTTAGTCGTTGTCTTTCCGTTACTCCCGGTTAATCCTATTACAGGACAAGTAAATGAACGACGGTGTCTGGTGGCAAGGGCCTGGAGCATTTTCAGCACATCATCAACCAGGATACAATGATCATGATTTTTGTACTCCCGATTATCGATGATAGCATAAGCTGCTCCTTTCTCGATAGCATCTACAGCAAACTGGTTCCCATCAAAATTGGCTCCTTTTAACGCAAAAAAGAGACAGCCCTTTTCAACCTTTCTACTATCAATCACCACATTGGGGTGACCCCTATAGATTTCATATAAATCTTCCAGCGACATGCTTAAATTTTCCCGCAAATTAGGACTTTTTATGTATCATGAGCAGCAAATTATTAAAGTGGAAATGAAATTTTACCAAGGGACAGAGATGGTAATCCCTTTAAAGGGAAACCACCTTTTGCAATAGTTTGGTTTGCTAAAACGGCAAATAATACTGCTTCCTTTGCATCAGGATTCATCCCTAACATTTCCATAGAATGGAATGATATTTCCGGGAGTGCTGCTGAAATATTTTTCATAAGCTTTGGATTATGCACACCTCCACCGCTCACATAAACATGCTCAATTAATGTGTATGACGGAAGGGTTTTTATAACCTTCGCAATGGATAATGCTGATAAGTAATTTAGGGTAGCCAGCATATCCAACTTGTCACTATCGCGAGAAATGGGGCCAGCTAATTTTTCAATCCATTCCAAATTAAAAAGCTCCTGTCCGGTTGATTTTGGTATGGGTAAAGAGAAAAACGGATGTTGAAGCATTGCATCTAACCAATCTGTTCGAATAGTACCTTTTTGTGCTAAATCAGCATTTTCATCAAACTGCAATGGGGGAAAATATTTTTGCACAAACATATCCATTAAAGTATTACCGGGCCCACAATCAGTGACCATGTAAGAACCTTCCTCATTTTTTCCTGGTAAAAAAGTAAAATTGGAGATGCCTCCTATGTTTAGGAGGACTATAGGTTCGTTGGATTTTCCAAAAAGCAGGGCATCTCCATAAATAGCTAATGGTGCTCCTTCGCCTCCACCTGCGATTTGTTTTTGACGAAAATCACTTAAAGTGATTATTCCGGTAGCAACCGCTATATGGTCAGCATCACCCAATTGAAGGGTGGCATTGCCAACTTCGGATAGATTGTGCAAACTCAGTGGAGCATGATACACCGTTTGGCCATGGCTAGCAATTAGATCAACTTCATGCGATGAGATGCCCCATTTTGACAAAGTCTCGTTTATCATCTTTCCATGAAGAAGACCAAACCATTTATGAAACAGGGTCAATGATTGAATAGAAACCGTTTCACGGGGAAATACCTCCCTTATTTTATTTTTTACATCGGCATTGTAGGGAACTGTTTCAAATTGAAGCAAATGACAGGTAGTGTCAACGTCCGTCCCTGTAATGCGACAAAGTGCTAAATCAAGGCCATCCATTGAAGTACCTGACATCAGGCCCAGGATGATTCTTTCCGGTTTTTGTGCTATTTTATGAAGCGCTGTAAGATTTGGATGCATGCCACAAATTTAATGGCATTTAAAATAGTCGAAAGGCTCAAGACAATCTTTACATCTGTATAATGATTTGCAGGCAGTTGAGCCAAATTGGCTTATCATCTCGGTATTAGTGGACTCACAGTGAGGACAAATGATGTTCTTTTCCTCGGCAAACAAGGCATTTTTATCAACTACTCCTTCCTGTGGTGGTGCAATGCCATAGGCTTTCAACTTTTGCCTTCCCTTTTCACTAATCCAATCTGTGGTCCAGGGAGGGCTTAATACAGTCTCTACATCGACCAGTTGATAGCCCGCTTCATGCAAAGCTGCTTTGATGTTTACTTCAATCATATTCATTGCAGGACAACCAGAATACGTAGGTGTTATGATGACTTTCACCGTTCCATTTTCCAACAATTTGATATCACGAATTACACCTAAATCCATTACAGTCAGAACCGGGATTTCCGGGTCAGTTACTGTTTCTAGAATCTCTAAAAGTTCTGATTTTGAAGGACTTAAAGCAGAATCAGCCATTTTTTTACAATTTTTAAAATAAAATCAATCCCGTTGTAAATATTTAAAAATCAAATAGTTACAGCAATGATTAGCGTCATTCTAGGTAAAATTATCAAAAGTTGATGCAATTTTTTTCTAAAAATTATTTGCAAATATGAATATCACTGTATTATGTTTGTAGTGTATTAGTACAATAGTACACTAAAACAATAAACAATGATTGACTTCACAAACGTTTCATTTTGGTACAAAAAGGATCGCCCGGTATTTGCCGGTCTCGACCTTCAATTGGAAAAAGGAGCTATTTATGGCTTACTTGGCAAAAATGGAGCAGGTAAAACAACCCTTTTGCGCCTGATTGCCGGACTCTTATATCCAAAAGATGGATCCTGTTATGTTATCAACCACGAGCCGGGCCAAAGGTTGCCATCTTTTTTGTCCGAAGTGTACTATATACCAGAAGAATTGTACATACCTCCTGTAAAAATTGAAGATTACGTAAACACCTATGCCCCTTTTTATCCAAATTTTGACCGTATCCAATTTGATAAATACATGCGCGAATTTGAGATTGATACTTATCAAAGACTCGACTCGCTTTCTTATGGTCAAAAG
>JAGQWW010000229.1 GCA_020436955.1 Saprospiraceae bacterium
AACAGTTGTAACACCATTGTAATCAGACATAAACTGACGATACTGCTCACCATTCAACATTTCAAGGGTATTGGTTGGATTCACCCAACCAGTGTAATAGCCCAGGTTTACTCTGTTGGTTCCGGCTTTACCTTTTTTAGTAGTGATCAAAACCACACCATTTGAACCACGAGAACCATAAATGGCTGCAGCTGCTGCATCTTTCAATACAGAAACTGACTCGATATCGTTAGGATCGATATCAGCCAATGGGTTAAGGGCAGTTGCACCCAATTCGTTTGAATAAACACCGTCGTTCATTGGTACACCGTCTACTACAAACAGTGGATTACCACCCGCGTTAAGCGAAGCAACACCACGAATACGAATAGCTGCAGCAGAACCAAGTACACCCGAAGTATTTACGATTTGAACACCGGCAGCTTGTCCTTGCAACACCTGCTGAGGTGTAACGAAAGGTACATTTTGGATGTCCTTCTCATTTACCTGAGAAATACTTTGAACCTTTAGGCGGTCACTTTGCTCCCCGTATCCTACAACCACAACGTCTGTAAGAGAAATACCTGCCAACAGGCTGACATTTACAACATTGGAAGCACCCAGTTCAACTTCCTGGGTTTCGTAACCAGTGTAAGAAAACACAATTGTGCTGGAACCATTCGGTACCTCAACGGAATATTTTCCATCCAGGTCTGTCACTGTTCCGGCAGTAGTACCTTTCACAAGGACAGTAGCCCCGATCAATGGTTCACCGTTGTCATCGGTGACATTTCCATAGACTGTTCTTTGCGCGAGCGCAAAGCTCATGGCAAACAGCACCATGAAAAACATTAGTGAGAGTTTTTTCATAACAGGTTTAATTTTGGTTAACTATAATCAAGCCCCTCAAGTATGCACTGAGGTGAATCTAAAAGCCAATAAATAATAATTAACAAAGTCCGATACCCTGATTGTACGCGATAACAATCAGAGTTTTATCTAATTCTGGTGGGTGTAAATACGGGTAGTTTTTTTTCGGATAGACGACGTTTAAACGCTCCCGGGTTTCCTTTTGCTGCCTACCACATTCTTTTTTTAATTTGTAGAAGACAGCTAAAAACCTAAAGGGTTCATTTAATGCGGCCGGAAAAATAGAATTTTATCCTTTATGTTTAGCTTTTTGCGCAATAATTTTAACAAAGCAATACAATTTTTTCTTTTGCAATCTTTAGTCATAATCATTAAACAGCAGTTGAAACAATGCATCTCTTTTATAGTAAACCATATTTAAAGCAATTTTTCTCATGAAAAGTATACACCTTTTTTCGCTGTTGATTTTTGCAGGATTATTGTCTATAACAGCCTGTAATCCAAAACCTACTTTTGATCGTGACCAATTGGTTGAAACCTATATGCATCATCCTTTTATGGAGGGTATGAGTACCGGTATTGAGAAAAAAAATCTGGTGGCTGATATTTTTAAAGAGGTGCTAAAGAAAAACTACCAGGGCGCCTTGGACCTAATAAACCCGTTGGAATACGAAAAAAACAACAGGCTCTACAATATGAAGGCAATAAGCCTAATGGGTTTACATCAATTTGATGAAGCTGAAGAAATATTTTTAGGCATGAAAAACAATCCTTCTTCTCCTGCTATACTACAATACGATGCTTCCTGGCATTTGATGTTATTGTATTTATTATCCAGCAAGGATGAATTATATAACAAGGAAATAAAATCCTTATTAAAGGACAGCTCCGGTTTGTACTACCAGGATGCAAAAGCTTTATATGAAAAAACCGGTGATCTATAAATACTCCCTTTTTCTATTAAAATATTCCTCCCGCCAAAACTGCCCTGCTACTGCATCATTCCGTAAAGAACTAGGATGAAAACAGAAAGAAGACAACAAACCGAGGTTTCAGCCGGCTCCATGGCAGACATTGCTTTTTTACTACTTATATTTTTCCTGGTAGCAACTACCATTGATAAGGAACAGGGAATTTTAATAAAAATGCCTCCCCTGGAGGAAAACACTGCCCCAATGCCTGTCCCTGAGAAAAACATAGCAACCTTATTGTTGAATGGAAATAATCAGATATGGTTGGAGGGAGAAGAAATCAAGGAGCATGAAATCAAAAGTAAAATCAAGCATTTTATTTTAAATCCAAATCGAGACCCTACCCTACCTATACAGCCATCAAAAACTGCCATTTCTCTGACTTTGGATCGCGGTGCGACTTATGAGAAGTACGTTGCTTTGTACAATGAAATCACAGCAGCATACAGAGAGATGTGGGAAAAGGAAGCCCAAAACCAATTTTCAAAAGAAATTACTTTGCTGTCCGAACCTGAAATGAAAAGTATAAAAAGCAAGATTCCCATGGTCATCATGGAAAGGGAAAGAGAAGAATAAAATTGTGACCCTAAACCTGTTGATTCTTGCCTAATTCAAACTGAATACCGGCATTTCCTCATTGAGCGAATTATAAAAGGTAAGCATGCTAATTTGTACTGACATAAACTTACTCAGGGGCAATTCCTTTACAATATCCAATACCTCATTTTCTGAATTGGCATTGAAAACTGCCCACATTTTTGAATGCTCTAGGGATAGGGCATAATTTACCAGTTTTCCATCTCTAAAAAGTCGATTAACCTTGGCCCGCTGAAAGGGAATCATTCCCATAAATTCTTCACTCAGCATTTCCGGCAAGGTAAAATCTACCATATACTGAAAATCTGCCTGCATTTGCTCTATTTTGGCGCAAAAGTATCCAAATTCATTGGATTTGCGTATTAATTAAATGTTATTATCTGGATTTCAGGCCTTTAAATTTGCATTGCTTCTAACATACTAAGCAATTTACAGTCCAAAATAGGTTTTGTTGGACTTAAAGGGCCATTTTAACGGGATAGAACCTTGAAATTAGGGGTTAAGTCTTCTTCCTTACTGAATATCGTCCCCTCGCAGGATTCGATATCTTTTTCTGGCTTCTACGGCAAAAGTACTATTGGAATAATCCAAAAAGATCTTTTCGTATAGTCCTTTAGCCTTTTCCAGGTCATTCAGTTGATTTTCATAAAGATTAGCTAACTCGAATAAAGCATTATCAGCGCGAATTTCTTCCGGAAATCGCTCGATGATAGCATTGTACATTTCTACACTCTTATCGTATTCCTTCTTTTTAGCGTAAATTTTTGCCTTCAAATACAGCACATCATCTTCCAATGAATGTTCGGGAAACATTTCCATGATGGAATCTAACTTGGTGAATGCTTCTTCAAATTTGTTTTGAAAAACCAGCATATCTGCCTGCGAATACATTATCAATGCGGTAGGGGTGGTATCCAATCCCAGATTATCGATAATGAAAACGGAAAGGTCCAATGCATCGTTGGCAATTAGTTTTGAAGTGGAAGCTTTCAATACTGAAAATTGAGCCTGAGCCCATTGGAAGTCTCCATTATAGTAAGATAGCTTCGCATTTTTGAATCGCGCTTCATGTCCCAATTGGTCGTCTTTATGTGCCTTATCGACCTGGCTGTAAAGTAAAGTAGCTTCCCATATCTCATCTTCCATCAAATAGAAATCTGCCAGCTGTATTTTCGCTTGCCCTAGCACGTATTCATTTAAACCCGGGAATTCAATTACCTCATTTAAAATAGCAATGGCTTTTTCAAGGTCATTAATATAAAAACCTTCCAATTCTGCCCACTCCATCATGATAGAAGCGGTAGCACGGTTACTTCCAAATTCCTCCAGGAAGGTTTGATATTGTAATTCCAGCCCTTTCAAATCCTCCATCGAATAATCATAGCCTTCAACAATCTTTCTTCTCAAAACACGCAAGGATTGTCGTTTTGCATCGAGATAAAAGGAAGAATTACTGCCTTTTTCATTTACAATATAATCGTACCCTCTAATGGCATCATCAAATGCACGGTCATTGGCTGCTACTGCCGCTAGCGAGAATACACGGCCTCCATTTTCATTGTTTCTTTTGTCCAATGCAATAGCTTGCCTTAGTGCATTCCTATAATCTTTCTTTTGCACAAAGACCCAGGCCAACATTTCGATCATAGGCGTAGCATCCTGATCTTCCTGTAACTTATCGTATAATTGGATTTGTAATTCGTCATAATCTGCATCTGTAAAAGACCGTTGGAACAGCGCTTGCAGATTAGTAATATTAGCAGGATTACTTTCGAGACTGGTCAGAAAATTCTCGATCATTTTAGGCGTTTCTCCTTTCTGGCGGTATAAATTACCCAGGTTATAGGCAAAAATCGCCTTATTTTTCAACAATTTAATACCCTTTTCATAGGTCTCAATGGCCAATTCATATTTTGTAAGTTGTTGAAAAGAGTTGGCGAGTTTAACCACCATAAATTGGTCCGGAGGCAAAGCTTCTATCGCATCTTTGTATGCCTTTTCTGCCTCGTCGTCTTTATATTGTCTTTCTAAAATATTGCCATAAGTGACCATCAACTGAATTTGCCCCGGCCGCTTTTTCAACTCATTCTTCACTTCTTCTTCTGCCTTTTGAAATTGCTCTAATGCCAGCAAACTCTCTACATAACGATTAAAGTAATAGTCATTTTTAGATTCATCATACAACCTTTCATAAAGCATCCCTGCTTTTTCATATTCCCCATTTTGAAAATACTGCTCCGCCAATCGGGCCTGCTGCCCCATTGCAACCACACTTACCAGTAAAAAACAGATTGAAAAGAAGAGTGTACGCATGAAAAAGGATTTAGTCATTTTCACAAACGCAATATTCATGCAAAAGTTGTTGATTAGTCTTTATTGCCCTCTGGCTATTAGCTTTTAGCCTTTGGCAACTCGTTGATCGCAAACCGTACTCGTAAATCAACAATCTAGCAGCCAGCATCCAGGATCTAGCATCTAGACTATCACCCCCCAACCCCCTTGTGGATGTATGGAATATAGTATACGCGATATGGAATATGGGTCCTCGTAAATTGTCACTTGTAAATCTCCTCATCCCCCATCTTTCATCCTCCATCTCCCATCCTCCATCTCCCATCCTCCATCTTTCCAAAAAAAATGGGCCTTCCCGCAACCGGGAGGCCCTATTAATCATGGTTC
>JAGQWW010000230.1 GCA_020436955.1 Saprospiraceae bacterium
CGATTTCTCCTTGGTGGTGATCCCGTCAGGATTCGAACCTGAGACCTACTGATTAGAAGTCAGTTGCTCTATCCAGCTGAGCTACGGGACCGGTTTAAAAAGATGCCTTTCTACAAAAGCGCGGCAAAGATATTGGTTTTTTAAAAAAAGTCGAGGATTGCCCCCTCTTTTTTTATTTTTTTCAATCAGGTCCCAACTTTTCCCTGATCGATCAACAGGATCTTTTGAACCTTACCAGGCTTTTATAAACTGTTCCATAATCCTATTCATCATTTAAATCAATCCCCTCCATCCTAATCCATCATATAAAATCAAATCCTATCATCCTAATCCTTGATTTCAACCCACAAAAACCTATTTTCGTTCCAAATGTTATTATCCAAAATCGAATCAATCCCAAAAATCCCTAATCCTAATAGTCTTTCATAATCTAATCCTATAATCCAAATCAAGTGGCTTCTTCAATAAAAAATCTCTCTACTTACGACGAAAAGAACATTCCGGAAGGAAAAGCATTCAATATCGGCATCATCGTATCTGATTGGAATAGCGACATCACGCATGCCTTGTATGACGGATGTTTCGATACGCTAATCAAACACGGGGTGGAAGAAAAGAATATTCGTACGGTACAGGTCCCGGGTACATTTGAATTGCCAACAGCTGCTCGCTTGATGTTGAGTCGCTCCAATGTCGATGCTGTTATCTGTATTGGTTGCGTAATAAAAGGTGAAACCAAGCATGACGAGTACATAAATCATGCGGTGGCAACCGGTATTACCAATCTTTCCCTTACTTCGGGCAAACCTGTCATTTTTGGTGTATTGACACCCAATAACCACCAACAGGCAGTAGACCGTGCAGGTGGAAAACATGGCAATAAAGGCGTAGAGGCGGCAGTTACTGCACTTAGAATGGCCGATTTACACAAAAATTACAAGGAAAATGAACCTAAAGGCCGTATCGGTTTTTAATTTGGTATTCATTCACCAAAATCTACCAAGCATGTTATCCATAAAAAAATCTATCCTGCTTTTCCTGGTCAGCTTTAGTCTAATCCAGTGCAACAATGCACAAAAGGAAACCATGGCTACCGAGGCTACCGTTTCTCATGCAGCTATACCGCAAGCCAACAAAGATTATATCCTGACACCGGAAGGTGACTCCATCAAAAAGGTCGTGAAAAGTGCGGCAGAATGGAAAGCCGAACTTTCTGATATGGAGTATTATGTGTTGCGTGAAAAAGGTACAGAAAGAGCCTTTACCGGAGACTTGTGGGACAATAAAAAAGAAGGCACCTACACTTGTGCTGCCTGCGGCTTACCATTGTTCTCTTCTGACACCAAATTTAAAAGTGGAACCGGATGGCCCAGCTTTTACCAGCCTTTAAACAGCTATTGTGTAGAAGAAGATTCAGACAACACGCATGGTATGGTACGGACGGAAGTATTATGCAATCGATGCGGCGGACACCTTGGACACGTATTCGATGACGGACCCAACCCTACCGGATTACGCTACTGTATCAATTCTGTATCCTTAAATTTTGAGGAGAAATAATTATTGTTTACCAAGGCTGTAAAACATTCCGAATCTCACCGAAGATTTAGGATATATCCATACTGGGTGATTGCCTTCAAAGGTCCTTTGGTAAAGAAATTCAAGTCCCAGTCTTTTATAATTGATTTGGGCCTTGATTTGCGCGCCAAATTGTGGTTTTTCAAATTGGAAATATTCCTTTTTCCAGATATATCTATAATACCTTATGTTTTCCTGTGCACCCATGTAAGCACCTAACCCTGCTTTTAAAAAAGGGAACAAATCATATAATACACTCAAACTATTAGTAAAATAATTGGCTTTTGCACCGGGGTCAGCAAAACAACAACCCATGATATTACACCCAAATGAGTCTTCATCATAATAATAAGTGTACCTAAAATCATATTGTACATTCAACCTTTCCTTGATGGGTTGATTTACGGAAACTCCAGCGTAATAACTAAAAAGACCGCTCATATCACCTTCATAATATAGGTGATATTCCGGATTTTCCACCTTTACAAGATCAATTGTATTAACACCAGTATGGATCTGAAAACTGGTTTGGCCTACAAGCATTAAGGAAAAAAGGAATACCAAGGAGATGGAGAGATAGATCTTTCCCATGACAATTTAGTTTTCAATGAAAAAATGGACTATTCGTTTTCCGTGGAAGCAGGCCTGGCTACTGAGCCAGCAGCACTGGGAACATCGTGTGCATAATTATTGAAAAAGCTCTTCCACTTCATGTTCAATACTCCAAATATAGCTTCTTTTACAATACCTTTCGACATTTTGGAAGTACCTTCTATACGATCAGTAAAGGTGATGGGCACTTCTTTTATTTTGAAACCCAGACTATGGGCCGCAAATTTCATTTCAATCTGGAAAGCGTACCCGATAAATTTGATCTTATTTAGATCAATGGTTTCCAACACTTTCCTGCTATAACATATAAAACCTGCTGTAGGATCCATTACCCACATCCAGGTCATCATACGCACATAAAAAGAGGCACCTTTCGAAAGAAAAATCCGGTCAAAAGGCCAGTTTTCCAAATCTCCACCTTTCACATATCGCGAGCCAACTGCAACATCAGCACCCTGATTTTTACAAGCATCATACAACCTCAAAAGGTCTTTTGGATTGTGTGAAAAATCGCAATCCATTTCAAAGATAAAATCATATCCTTTCTCCAGTCCGTATCTGAAACCCGCTATGTATGCAGTACCCAAACCCAATTTACCCTGACGCTCGATCATAAACAAGCGCCCCGGATATTTTTGCTGTTGTGCCCTGACAATATCCGCCGTCCCATCAGGAGAGCCATCATCCACTATCAACAGATGAAAGTCTTTCTCCAACGAAAAGACGGTGTTAATCATCTTTTCGACATTCTCCTTCTCATTATATGTCGGTATAATTACCAGGCTATCAGACAAAATTCCTTCAGTTTATCAAGTTGTAAATCGCGTTCGTATAACGTTTTATATTATATTTTTTATTTATTTCAAAAACAATACCAAGTGGGGCTGTTGGCTGTTGGCCTTTGGCTTTTTGCTTTTAGGAATTCAAAAACCCAAAACCAAAAATCCGTCACCCCCCTTTCCCCCCTCAAGGGGGGCTATTAAGCAACTAGCGACCAGTAAATAGCTTCCAGCTTCCAGCCATTGTTGGCTTCGACAAGCTCAGACAACAAATTGGTGGTCAGCTTTCGCATACCCTATTCACCCATTTACCTATTCACCCACTCAACCTTCCAGCAACCAGCAACCAGTAACCAGCATCCAGCAACCAGCTTCTAGCAACCTGCCTATTCCCTCTTCTCCCATTTCCTGAATTTTGCGCTTTCTTCGAAAACGCGTAGCATTATCAGGCGATCTTTGGTGTCGAAGGGGATGCCTCTTCTTTCCATCACTTTCTCGATAGTTTCAAATGCTTTGTCAGTGGTGAAGGTGGAAAATCCGCTCGCTCCGCCCCATGCGTAAGATGGGATAAAGTTGCGAGGGAATCCTGAGCCAAATATATTGGCACAACATCCTACTACTGAACCGGTATTAAACATGGTATTGATACCCGCTTTTGAGTGATCACCCATGATTAAACCGCAAAATTGTAAGCCGGTCGGGTCAAATTTTTCTGAGAAATAGTTCCACAATTTGACTTCGGCATAATTGTTTTTCAAATTTGACACATTGGTATCGGCGCCCAGGTTACACCACTCCCCAAGCACAGAATTGCCCAAATAGCCATCGTGTGCTTTGTTGGAATATCCCAGCAATATTGAATTACTTACCTCACCGCCCACCTTACAGTGTGGCCCCAAGGTAGTAGCACCGTACACTTTTGCTCCCATCTTCAATACAGCATGGTCACACAGGGCTAACCCTCCGCGTACCATACAACCTTCCATTATCTCCGCATTCTTTCCGATGTAGATCGGACCTTCTGTTACGTTTAAAATCGAGCATTCAACCTTGGCACCTTCTTCCAGGAAGATTTGACCATCGCCAATTACAGTATTGGTTTTGCTCAAAGGTTGAGATTCCCGCTTACGGGTAAGCAATCTGAAATCATCTTCAATGGCCTGTTTGTTGACCTTGAATATATCCCAGATGTTATTTAGCTTCAAAAATGGTGTGTCGTTCAGATCCACTCCTTCCAATTCCTCAATATCCTGATCGTCCAACAGCATTTCAAACTGCTCATCATTGATACGTGCAGCGATTAGTTCTCCATCTTTCAAAAAAGCCTCATTGATCTCCATTTGGCTGATGAGCTTACAGAGATGCTCCGATGGCAGCACTGATCCATTGATCAGGTAATTATCTTTCCGAAGGTCGATTGGATATTTTTCTGACAGGTAATCCTGGGTGATAAAAGAGACGTCTCCACCCAGCCATTTTTCCCATTTTTCTTTAATGGTAAGGATACCCACACGTATCTCACAGACCGGGCGGGTATAGGTTAACGGCAAGAACCGATTACGCAAATCATTGTCAAAAAGGATGATATTCATAGGGCACAAATGTGTCGCAAAAATAAAGATTAAAAATCTATGGCAATTTTACTAAATATTGCCCTGAAAGTTGCCCTTATGGAGTGCAAAAAAAAGTAATATGTGGCTGGAGGGATGGGGTTGCTTGTTGCTGGATTCTGGATACTGGGTACTTGAAGGAGGGATTTAGGTGATTGGATAAATGGGTAAATAGGAATTTACAAGTGACGATTTACGATTTACGGCCGGAAACCGGAAACCGAATGTCGAATACCACATAACCTGTTGATTTAGGAGATCGGGGATGGGAGATTGGGGATGGGAGACTGGGGATGGGAGATTTTTGACTCTTGATTTTTGATTTTTGATTTTTGATTTCTTTGCCCCTCATCACTTATTACCTATTCCTGTGCTATGCCGCCCCCTAGAGGGGGTTGGGGGGTGAGTTTTGGCTTTTGGCTTTTGGCTTTTGGCTTTTGGCTTTTAAACAAATTAATCCTTCAGTGTTTGGTTTTACATATATCTGGTTACTGGTC
>JAGQWW010000231.1 GCA_020436955.1 Saprospiraceae bacterium
AATTGTTTACACCGGCCAAATGCTGGATAGCACCGCTGATACCGATAGCGATGTATAGGTTTGGACGGATGGCAATACCGGTTTGTCCTACGTGTTCGTGGTGAGGTCTCCAGCCGGCATCTGCTACCGGTCTTGAACAAGCAGTGGTAGCACCCAGTTCTTTTGCCAAATCTTCTACCATTCCCCAGTTTTCCGGGCCTTTCAAACCACGACCTGCACTCACTACCAATTCTGCTTCCGGCAATGGAACAGTACCAGTAACGGTTTCGTGTTTTAGGACTTTTACTTTTGGGCTGCCAGTGTCGATAGAAATATTTTCTACAGCTACCTCTGCGCCATTTGCTGCAGGAGGGAAGGCGTTACCCATCAAGGAAAGTACTTTGTAATCAGTAGTGATTTCATATGTGGCAATCGCCTTACCTGAATACACTGATTTTTTTACTTTAAATCCTCCGTCAACGGTTGGAAGAGAATTTACACCAGATACTGATCCTGCTTCCAGGTTTACAGCAAGGCGTCCAACCAATGATTTTCCGGTAGATGAATGGCTCAATACAATCACCTTTGCTCCAATTTGCATAGCAGTACCTGCAATAGCTTTGGTAAAGGTCTGACTGTCAAAATGATTTAAAGAGTCGCTTGCAATTTGATACACTTTGTCTGCACCATAAATTCCAAGTTTTCCGGCTTCCTGGTTATCAGTTCCAACCACAAGGGCCGCACACTGCGTGCCCATTGCACCGGCAATAGCTTTTCCGTAACTCACGCTTTCAAATGCGGCTTTTTTAAATTTTCCGCCTTCTGATTCTGCAAATACGAGTACCATATTATGAGTTTGTTATTATTAGCAAATAGGTTTGAAAAAGGAATTAGATAGCTTTTGCTTCCTCGTGAAGCAATCTAACCAACTCGTCCATGTTTTCAGGATCTACCAGTTTTACACCAGACTTAGGTGCCGGTAAATCGAAATGAACCGGTACAGATGGATCGTTGCCTGAAACAGGATCTACTACAGTAAGTGGTTTTGATTTGGCCATCATGATTCCTCTCATGTTTGGAATTCGCTGTTCAGCCATTCCCTTGGCAGCACTGATAACAAATGGTGTAGCAACTTCCATCACTTCAGAACCTCCTTCAATCTCGCGAGTCGCTGTTGCAGTAGTACCTTCTACATCAAGGCTGGATGCAAAAGAAATGTAAGGTAAATCCAACATCTCTGCTACCATACCTCCTATCTCACCTCCATTAAAATCAATGGTCTCTTTACCGGTGAAGATGATGTCAAATTCCTCAGATTTAGCATAGGCAGCTATCTGACGGGCAACATCCATAGCACTTTTTGGGTCGGTATTTACACGCACTGCATTGTCAGCTCCAATTGCCAGGCCTTTTCTAATAACCTGGTCATTTTCAGCAGGACCAACATTAATCAATGTTACTGAACCCCCGTTTTTTTCTTTCAATTCAAGGGCTCTTACCAATGCATACCATTCATCGTATGGGTTCATAATAAACTGAACACCCGCTTTGTTGAATTCTGATCCATCATCTGAAAAAGAAATCTTGGCGGTGGTATCAGGCGTTTTACTCACACAAACAAGTAATTTCATTGTATGTAATTTTTATCTGAATTAGTTAGGACTTTTCTTTAAACCGAAAGCTTTCAAACGTAAAAGCGGGCAAATATAGCCATACCTATTTTGAAAGTCTAAAATATTTAGCGAAAATTCGCTAAAAGGCTTTTTGCAACTATTATGGCTGTTTTACAAAGCGAAGCTGCGTCCAATTATTGCCCTCCAGGACCCTGATAAAATACAGTCCTGATTTTAAGCTGGCAATATCAATTTGGGCCGCATTTCCATTCATCTTAACTTGATTTTTAAGAACAAGTTTGCCGGTGGCATCATAAATTTCAAATTTGTCACAATTAGCATTTTCACGATATAAATGTAAGGTGTTGCGAGCAGGATTAGGATAGACTACCCAATCTGCCTTTTCAATCAAATTACCGGTACCGGTGATTTGGTCACCAAATGCTTCCAAACCAAACCAAAGTGACCTTTCTAAGGACTGGTCTATTCCCAGCAGGAATCGACCCGGTGCAATAGGGAATAGTGTTCTGGCTTTATCTTGTTGAATGGCACCGGTTGGATCAAGCGGATAAAACTTCACGGAATCAGCCTGGATATTCACCCCGAGACTTATCACAACCGGTTTTTGCAAAGTCGGTCCGGACCCCCAATTATTGTGTACGGTGTTCAGGCCATCCCATTCCACACCATCATTTTGGGTTTGGTTGGTCAATGACAAAATGCTGTATTTACTGTAACGAAGCGGGTCTTCCGTGAGTGATAACCAGCTTACCGCACTAAAATCAGTAGCACCGGTTACCTCCATGCTTGAAGTGTATAAAAACAAGGGCTGATGGATGGCACCTGCAAAAGATACAAACCGAGGTGTATGGGTGATTAATATTCCATTGTCTACATCAATTTGTACCTCATTGGTACTTGTGTTCAAGGTCCCGGAGGTGTTTACATCAGGCAGTTGCCCGGGGTCTGTACTGGTCGTTGCTTCAAAATCGCGAATAACAATTCCTTCCTCCAGGGCCAACCTGGTATTATAAGTATAATGTTTACTCCAACGATTACCTCGATCCACTTTAGGCATGGAAAAGATGTCATCCAGGGTATAGTCGATTGGAAATTTACGAGTAGCTGGTGCTATCAGTCCATTTCTGAATACATAACTATATAAAGGACACATCGACATCTGTAGATTGTCCCGGTTCATAGCAAAAAACTCATCCAGATTGTCACTTTCCCAATCCCAATGGTCAGACTGATATTCAAAAAACATGATCCCGTCTATATCGTGAAAGGAAGCATAAGAAGTAATCAACGGCATCATTTCAGCTTTATACCGATTGGGAAATGGATGATTGTATTCACTGATGGTATAGGGCCGATTTTCCAGGCGGTAACCAGGTAGTACATTTGATACCGGCCACAAACTATAGGTATAAAGACTTGATTCATTTTCAATGGACCAATCGTCCAGTGACCATCCATTTGGAAAGGAAGGATGGTCAAAATAATTATGGTCATCCAAATAATCCAAACCAGATTGTGTATAAGCATCCGGCACTCCGCTAAGTGCATTGGTACCGGTTATCGGGCATTTCACTCCCAGATCATTTTTTAAAAAAGCATACATTTCATCAAAGTAACTTTTTTGAAGACCCGTGTAAAATTCCGTGATATCCTTAACCCTAGCAGTAGTGTAATTGGGAATTTCATAATACCGTAGACGTTGCATATTGCCACTAGCCAGGTCTTCCCCTTGTTTCAAAACCTGTAAAGTCTTTTCCCGATAGATAAAATCATCAAAATAAAAGTCTCCGTTTTGATCAAAAAAGCTAAAAGCCAATCGTACCAACTCATTATTGGTTTCCGGAGCTGTAAAGTCAAAACTAAAGGTTTGCCAATTGGTCGATACGTCAAAAGTGCGTCCTCCATACCAGGTCCAGGGAGAATTTTCACGCTGGGCATACGCACTCACACTTTTATTTCCATCGGCCCTACAGGCAAAACTTATCGTATAGGATTTCCCAGCTTCGACCGATTGTAACACTTGCTTAAATTGTACATGCCAATTGACACCTGAATGGTCTGTAATGGCAACCTTCCCACAATAATCGCCTGTGTGAGGATTGGAGCTTTCTGTAGAGATGCTTGCAACTGCAGGGTCATGCCGTTCCAACACCCAGTCCTGAAAAATATCACCTGATTCAAATCCGCCATCCCTTGCCATATCTTGTTGGTTCGGGTTGGCACCCACGGACCAGGCAGCTTCCAGATCATTTTGAGAAGCATATTTGTTTTGTAAAAATTGTTGAAACTTAAGGTCCAGCGTATCACTATGCCTTTGTAAAATATTTCCTCCATTGCCAAAGGGTACCAGCGTATTGCTTTTCCAATACCCATACAGTGTGTTTTCATTGGTGATCTCCACCATTGCCACTGCTGGTTCATCTTTCAAAGCATTACCGGTATATGGATTTACACTGTTTAAAAGATTCGCAGCATACAGTTTTTGATTATCAATCAACTGCTGGTCAAACATGTTTACCGCCTTCCCATAATCACGGATGGAACCTGCTTGCGCAATACCATCTCCCTCCTTCACTTCTCTGGAGACGTGCAAGTTCAGATTGACATAAATCCCGTTTCTTTTCAAATGATAAATAAAATAGTGTAGCCTGTCCAGAGAGACAGGATCAAAAGTAGTGGTATTGTCAGCATTTCGGTCCAGCAAAGTGCCTTCTTGTGATGACCAGGGATTGTCCATATGGTGCAATCGAATGATGTTTACTCCCATTTTTTGAAGGCGGGCAGCAATCCCTGCAGCTTTGTCCTTTGGTGGAAAACATCCTCCAGAAGTGGTATTAAATCCCCAAAAACGAACTTTTTGTCCGTCTACCGTAAAATCACCTTCCGGAGAGACCTCCACAAAATCTGTTATGGGTTGAACAGGAAAATGCGGTAAAAATGTTTGCTGGCTTGAATCGAAAGCAGGCATATTAAAAGAAAAGCCATTTGGGAAAAACTGCGCAGATAAGAATAAAGGAGAGACGAGGAAAAGGAAAAGTATAATTCTCTTCATTTCTTGCTGATTTGAAGGTTTTTGAGGTCTATATTTTAAAGGCATTCGGGTAAATTTATTTCAAAAAAATATCTTTGCCCACTTAATACTGTCTTATACCGACTTTTTTAAAAAATTGATTCCATTTTTTTTTAAAAATCATACCATTCATGGAAAAAATCAAAAACATTATTGAATCAGCCTGGGACAATCGTGAATTATTAAAAGATGCTACAACTTTGGATACCATTCGCGAAGTGATTGAAATGTTGGATAAAGGAAAGTTGAGATTCGCAGAACCGGATGGAAATGGTGGTTGGTTGGTCAATGACTGGGTGAAAAAGGCGGTAGTGTTGTATTTTCCTATTCAAAAAATGGAGACCATCGAGGTCGGTCCATTTGAATTC
>JAGQWW010000232.1 GCA_020436955.1 Saprospiraceae bacterium
TGAAATTTCTCCACCGGAAATTCAGCCCAAAAGTACGGCTGGTATGGGGCAACTTTCCGAACAAAGGCAATCCATCACCATCAGGGTCCGCAAAATTGGGTAATAGACCAGCATCCTTGGTTCTTTGAAACTCGATAGGCTCTCTGAAATAATTATTGGCCTGAAAAACTTCTACCGAATCCCAAATAATGCGACGGTCTTCAAAGGTGGTGCTACTACCAAAAAGTGAAAACCTTACAATATTTTTCCCCTTGCCCATCTTACCCCCCAACAATAGATTGAGTCCTCTAAAAGACTCGGCGCCAAAAGCTATATCAGCATTTACATATACCGGTCGCTCTGAGGTTCGTGTGATAATATTGATTACCCCGGCAGAAGCATCGGCTCCGTAAATCGAAGCAGCCGGCCCGAAAATGATTTCAATCCTTTCCGCTTGCTTGATTGGCAATTGTGCGCCTATAGGCATTCCCAACAAACCAGTTGGCTTTATCGGTACATCGTTGATGAGAATTTTAGCGTATCGATTGCCAATGAGTCCCCGCATCATAAACATTTCCCCTTCGAGGGAAGAACCCGGCTGACTTACTCTTACCCCGGGGACTGTCTTCATGGCATCGACCAGGGTGACATAGCCGTTTCTTTGGATTTCCTCTTTGGTAATTACGTGGACCGTAAAGGGAAGGTCCCCTACATTTTTTACGGTGCGGCTGGCAGAAAGGAATTCTTGCTTTTCAAAACTCTTGTTATTGAATAACATGTCTTCATATCCCAATTTTTTAAAAAGAGGGAATGAATCCAATTGTGCAAAGGCTGTGCACCAGAAAGTAAGTAACATTAAAACGGGTAGCGTTCGCATAAGGTGATTATAAGTCCGGGCTATTTTTTGATAAAAATAGGAATGAAGGTTCAAAAATTTCCAAATCAGGCGAAAAATTGGCTTTTCAGGAAAAAATCCTAATTTCAGCCACCCGGATAAAATCTTTTCACCTTACTGCTCGTTCTTGCTCCGTCTCAATTTAAAAAGCAGAATTTCACCCGGTAAAAAACAGAAAGATAACCTCCGGTTTTTACCTTTGCGTTTTACAAAAAATTCCTAGTAAATAAAATCTACTATGCTCCTGAACACCATCCTGTTATTTCAAGCAACAGATATTGAAAGAGAAGAGGTAAGCGAAAGCTTATTTGATGTAATTGCTCAAAGTGGTACCATGGGTATCATCATTTATGCCGTACTACTTATCCTTTCTTTTATTGCCTTTTACATCTTCTTTGAAAGGTACCTTACGATGCAAAGAGCATCAAAAATTGATGAGAACTTCATGAATAATATCCGGGCAAATGTACAGTCCGGTAATATTGCAGCAGCAAAAGCACTTTGCCAGACTACCGACTCTCCGGTTGCCCGTATGGTAGAAAAAGGTTTGCAGCGTATCGGAAAGCCTCTTCGTGATATCGATGCTGCTATCGAAAACGTAGGTAACCTTGAACTTTTCAAATTGGAGAAAAATCTTTCCACCCTGGCTTCTATCGCCGGTGCGGCTCCTATGATTGGGTTCTTTGGTACAGTGACCGGTATGATCCTGGCATTTTATGAAATGGCTTCCCAGCAAAACGTAACACCTGATGTATTGGCAGGTGGTATTTACCAGGCCTTGTTGACTACAGCGATTGGATTGTTTGTTGGTATTTTCGCTTTCGTTGGCTACAACCTATTGGTGGCTGCTGTAGATAAGGTAGTCTTCAAAATGGAGATGAGTACCATTGAATTTATGGACCTGCTTCAGGAACCAACTGCCTAATCGAAAACAACCATTTGAATGGGACTCAAAAAAAGAAATCAGAGAAGTGCGGAATTCAGCATGGCATCATTGACAGATATGATCTTTCTGTTATTGATATTTTTCATGTTGACCTCCAACTTCGTAGGTATCCGTCCCTTCGACTTACCGGAATCAGATAGCAAAACTGTTGCTTCTAATTCAATTATTATAACGGTAGAAAAGAACGGGACCTATACTTTCAATAATAAAGAAACGGGTTTTAGTGGATTGGAAAGGTCTGCCAGAAGAGAATTGTCTGTAATGGACAACAAGGACAACGCTACATTGACCATTGTTGCCGAGACAGGTGTTCCTTTTGAAAAAGTGACCCAATTGATGGAGATTGCTGCCAAATTGCGCATCAAGGCCATCATCGCTACACAACCCAAAAGTTAAGTAAGGAATGGGATTCAAGAAAAAAACAAAAGTATCGGCAGAATTCAGCATGTCCTCTATGACGGACATTATCTTTTTGTTGCTGATATTCTTTATGCTGACTTCTACGCTGGTGGCGCCCAATGCTCTTAACTTAAAATTGCCCGGGACATCGACCAGTAAACCAACCAGCACCAATAATCTGGATGAGGTAAGCATCAGTCGTTCAGGCGATTATTACCTAAACGGGAAAAGGACGGATATCAGTTCTTTGGAAAATACTTTAGGTGGAAAAGCAAGGAAAGCTGGTTCAAGAAAATTGGACATCCTGATTTCTCCAGATAAGAACACACCTATAGAGGCGGTGGTGGCTGTCATGAACATTGCCATGACCTACGATATCAATGGTATCCTCACACCCGAGAAATAGATAATAATAATCGAGGCATTGCCGTTTTTGTAACATCTGCTAAAGGAAATGCGTCGTTTTTAAAAAGATAATACAATGGATTACATCGTTGGACAATATGAAGAAGCAAACAGGAAAAAGAGCCTGGTGATGAGCACCATCCTCACCATTTTGCTTTTGATCCTGATTTTCCTGCCATTGTTTTCTCACATGAATCCGCCTCCCGGCCAGGAAGGAGTGTTGGTAAATTTAGGTCTTCCAGATATGGGTGATGGTGAAGACAATGCAGCACCGGCATCTACGGATGAACCCGAAACTACAGAAGATTATGAAGAAGAGGTAGTAGAAGAAGTAGAAACCCAACCTATCGAAGAACCGGTGGTATCAGACCCTGAACCGGTTAAGCAAAAAGATGTAATCGAGACACAGGATCCTGAAGCTATCCGCTTAAAAAAAGAACAGGAGAGACAGAAAAAACTAGAAGAGGACAGAAAGGAAAAAGAGCGTCAGGAAGAAATACAGCGCCAAAAACAATTGGAAGCACAACGCAAAGCTGAAGCTGAGAAAAAGAAAAAAGCGGAAGAAGATGCCCGCAAGAAAGCAGAAGCTGAAGCACTGAAAAATAAAATCGGTGGCCTGTTTGGTGATGGAGATGGAAAAGGCAACACCGGCAAACCAGGTAATCAAGGCGATCCGAATGGGGATCCCAATAGTGACATCCTGGAAGGTAAAAGCACCGGCACAGGAAAAGTTGGTGGTGGTTTGGGAAGCCGTGGTGTAAGTAAAAGTCCAAAGGTTGTCAACAGAACCCAATATTCCGGTACAGTTGTAATTCGTCTTTGTGTTGACCGCAATGGAAATGTCATTGGCACTCCTGAATTTACACAGGCAGGAAGTACAACCACCAATAGGTCTTTGGTACAAATTGCTATTGCAAATGCCAAGGAATGGAAATTTAACCAGGGTTCCCTGGACAAACAATGTGGGACCATTACTTATAACTTTAAGTTTAAGTAAAACCTCCCTTTGAAGCATATCTGAAAAATAGTTCCCTACACTTATACATTTCTTTTCATGAGTATGAAAAAATAAGTGTATGGAACTTGGTTTTAATGCCCTAAGGTCCTATCTTTGCACCCGCTTTGCAAAAGGCAAGGTGTAATTCTATTTATTTCATTTAAACAATTTGACAATGTTTGCAATTGTAACCATCGCCGGTCAGCAATTCAAAGTAGAGGAAGGCCAGAAAGTCTTCGTCCACCGGCTGGATGCAAAAGAAGGTGATAAAGTAACCTTCGAAGAAGTACATTTGATTGATAACGATGGCAAAGTTAACTTGGGTAAACCTACTGTAAAAGGTGCCAAAATTAACGCGACCGTTATGGGTCACTTGAAAGGAGATAAAGTGCTTGTATTCAAAAAGAAAAGAAGAAAAGGATACAAGAAGAAAAACGGTCACAGACAGTCTTTCACACAAATCCAAATTGACGGCATTGCCGGATAATCAACTCCTTTAACCTACTTTTCCAACATTAAAAATCTAATACAATGGCACATAAGAAAGGGATGGGTAGCTCCGATAACGGCCGTGACAGTAAAAGTAAACGTCTCGGAGTTAAAATGTACGGAGGCCAGGTAGCTAAAGCAGGAAATATCCTGGTTCGCCAGCGTGGAACTAAATTTCATGCAGGTGAAAATGTCTACTTGAGCAAAGACTTCTCCATCCATGCAAAAATAGATGGTACGGTTAATTTTAGCCGTGGATATAAAAATCGTGTTTTCGTAAACATTCTACCATTTGGTGATGTTCCTGAAACAGTAGCTGCAATGCCAAAAGCACCTAAAGCTACTGCTAAAGTAGAAGCTCCTGTAAAAGAGGCTCCAAAAGCTGAAGAGAAGCCTGCTAAAAAAGCAGCTCCAGCAGCAAATGGAGATGCAGACGACCTAAAAAAGATAGAAGGTGTAGGTCCGAAGATTGCAAGTTTGCTAAATGACGCAGGAATTCTTACATTTGTACAGTTAGCTGAAACAGACCCTGAAAAAATCAAGGAAATTTTGGCTGAAGCTGGTAACAGATACAAAATGCATGACCCAACAACCTGGCCAACTCAGGCAGGTCTTGCAGCCGCCGGTAACTGGGAAGAACTTGAGAAATTGCAAGATGAGTTAAAAGGCGGTCGTTAATTTGACTTAAGATGTTTTAGTTTTCATAGCTTTTTTGTGCCCTGCCCTCTCTCCAAAAATCGGGCAGGGTTTTTTATTTTTGGCTATTAGCGTTTAGCCATTGGCTGTTAGCTTTAAAGATTTCAAGTCTGGAATCTTTGATTCCAAAATATTCTATAATTGGATTTTCCAGTATTTAAAAAATAGGGTTTGATTAAAATTCAAATTGAACTACTCATTTCC
>JAGQWW010000233.1 GCA_020436955.1 Saprospiraceae bacterium
GGAGATTTGCCTAATGGTAAAGTTTGGGGTTTTGTTCCGGCAAACCTTGAGTTCAGTGATCCACGTAATCCATTTATAGATTACAATCCAACGGCGTCTCTCAATCGTTTTGCAGGTAATACACCTTTTGACTTTGTTGCTTACAAGTATGGTGATGTAAATAACGATGCACCAGTAAATGCGAATACGGTGAATAACCGTGATTTTGCTTCTACAAGTTTGATGATTGATAACACCAATTTTGAATCAGGCGAGTTGGTGAAAATTCCGGTCTTCGGAAATATGACCGATATGGAAGGCCTACAATTCACCTTGCATTTCAATACCAATCTTGAAATGTTGGATGTTGTTTCCGGCGCATTGGAAGGAGTTAATGCTGCAAACTACAATATTGAGGCTGGCAATGGTACCATGACATTTAGTTGGAACGGCACTATTGCTAATGATAAAGAACCTTTATTTACATTGGTGGCTAGAGCTAAAAAAGCTGGTAACCTTGTTAATAGCTTAGATATTTCGAGCTCAATTACTGAAGCTTTTGCATTCGATAGAGGCTTAAATACCTTCAACCTGGAGCTAAGCATCAATAATGAAAACAATGTCGCTGAAGGTTTTGAATTATGGCAAAACCAACCAAACCCATTCTCAAGTGAAACTTTGATTGGTTTCAAGGTTCCACAATCTACCATTGCTACACTAATGGTATTTGACTTGAATGGAAAATTGGTTTACACAGATAAATTGGAAGCGACCGCAGGACGTAACTTCTTCAACCTGTCCGGTGCAAATCTTCCAGGCAGTGGAATATTCACGTACTCTATTACTACTGCATTTGGAAATGGAGTAAATAAATTGGTTAAGTATTAATAAAGAGAAAAACTGCTCTGACAACGAAAGGCGGCTCACCCTCATGAGTCGCCTTTCAAGTTTTTTGGCTATTGGCCATTAGCTATTAGCTTAAAGTTGAATCTTCCTAATCCCCGATCTCCCATCCCCACCTCATACCTCATACCTCATACCTCATACTTCAATCCCCCTCTTTCTTGGCCCGATTTTTTTGAAAGAATAAGCATGCATAGAAATAATTGGTTTTTAAAAATTGGATGGTTAGCTTTTTGTCTGATGACTTTGGTGACCATTGCCGGAGCGCAAATACAATGGGTGGCATCTGGTGAGGTAAAGGATAATGATACTTTTAAAACCGGAATGGAAAATGGTAAAGCTATTCCTGTTTGTAAATGTATGCACCTTGGGAATACCTATCCGGGAAAGGTGATTTCAAATCAGTGCATTATTAGTTGGGATGGTATTGAAGTAAAGAAATCCAGGTTTGAGGTATTGTTGAAAACCACAAAAATGGAGTTTACTTGGGTTGAATTGAGAAATAGTGGTCTTCCAGCCGGAGCAGTTACAGGAGGCAGGGAAAATGAAAAGTTCTTATACGTAGGAAGAGTAAAAGGTGAAAATGGAAACTTCTATCCCGGAAAAATATTCAAATCAGCGACGGGTTACGTTTGCGAATATATCCTTGACGGCAAAGTGAAACTCACCCAGGATAACTTTGAAATCTTGGTGGCAAATCACGTTAGGAGGTAGGACATGAGAAGTATGAGGTATGATTTATGAAGTATGAAGTTTAAAGGGATTTAAGGATGGAGGATGAAAGATAAATAATATCCTCAATCCTCCATCCTTCATCTTCCATCTCAATAAACATATTCCCCATAAGGTCCTTTCACCGTCACCTTCTCACCTTCGCCTTCTTCTACACGACCGATAATCTGAGCGTCGATGTTGAATGATTTAGAGATATCGATGATGGTTTGGGCGTCTTTTTCTGAAACGTAAAATTCAAGGCGGGTACCCATGTTGAATACACGGTACATTTCTTTCCAATCGGTGCCGCTTTCTTCCTGGATCATTTGGAAGAGGGGAGGGATAGGAAGTAGGTTGTCTTTTATAATGTGCCTGTTTTCGATAAACTTACTCACCTTGGCTTGTCCTCCACCAGTATTGTGTATGATGCCATGGATGTCCAGGCCTTGTTCAATTACTTTTGCTAATACAGGCAGGTAGGTCCTGGTTGGAGACAGTACCAGTTTACCAATAGTAATTTCCTGCCCATCTATGGTAATGGTGTCTGTCAATTTTTTAGTTCCAACAAAAACTACTTCATCAGGCGTGTGATGGTCGTAACTATCCGGATATTTTTCAGCGTAAACATGGTCGAAAACGTCATGACGGGCAGATGTTAATCCATTGCTACCCATACCACCATTATAACTGTCTTCGTAAGTGGACTGGCCGTAAGAAGCAAGTCCGACGATAACATCACCTGCTTTGATGTCATTTACAATGAGATCTTCTCGTTTGATACGAGCAAAGGCAGTGTATCCAACATCGATGGTACGAACAATATCTCCAACATCAGCCGTTTCTCCTCCGGCCTGGTGAATTTCCACACCAAAGGATTTCATTTTTTCTACCAGTTCAGTGGTGCCTTCAATAACTGCTTGTACAACGTCGCCGGTTATTAGATTTTTATTACGACCAATGGTAGAAGACAATAAGATATTACTTACTGCACCCACACAAGCCATGTCATCAAGATTCATGACGATGGCATCCTGGGCAATGCCTTTCCATACAGACAGATCTCCGGTTTCTTTCCAGTACATGTAAGCCAGGCTGGTCTTAGTGCCTGCAGTATCTGCATGCATCAGATTGCAATAAGCCGGGTCGCCAGCAGCAAAATCAGGTAAGATTTTACAGAAAGCTTTCGGATACAATCCTTTATCCAGGTTTTTAATGGCCTTATGTACTTCGTCTTTTGTGGCAGAAACACCACGGAGATCGTATTTGTAGTTGGACATTTTAAAGCTATTGGCTATTGGCCTTTGGCTATTAGCTGCTAATAGCTAATAGCCAACAGCCAATTGCTAATTAAAGAAATTTCTCTACATCAGTGTAAGGCATTCCAAATGCATCAGCAACACCTTTGTATACGATTTCGCCATTGATGGTATTCAAACCAAGTTTCAAGGCATTGTCGTTTTTACATGCTGCTTTCCAACCCTGGTCTGCTAATTTGATAGCATAAGGTAGGGTAGCATTGGTCAAGGCGATGGTTGAAGTATAAGGAACTGCACCTGGCATGTTAGCAACACAGTAGTGTACTACATCGTCGATAACAAAGATTGGATCGTCGTGTGTAGTTGGTTTGGTTGTTTCAAAACATCCTCCCTGGTCTACCGCTACGTCTACCATTACGGTACCCGGACGCATATCTTTCAACATGTCTTTCGTAATAAGACTTGGTGCTTTTGCTCCCGGAATCAATACCGCACCCACAATCAAATCGTGCGTTCCGATCATACGGCGGATATTGTACTCATTAGAGTAAACAGTATTTACATTAGCAGGCATTACATCAGAAAGGTAACGCAAGCGAGGAAGGCTGATATCCAGAATAGTTACTTGAGCACCCAATCCTGCAGCCATTTTAGCTGCCTGGGTACCTACGATACCACCACCTAGTACCAACACTTTACCTGGTTCTACACCTGGTACACCTCCAAGCAATACACCCAATCCACCTTGTGGTTTCTCCAGGTATTTTGCACCTTCCTGAATGGCCATTCTACCGGCAACCTCTGACATAGGTACCAATAGCGGCAAAGAGCGGTCTGCTAATTCAACAGTTTCGTAAGCTAAACAAGTTGCTTTGCTTTTTAGCATAGCTTTTGTCAACGGCTCGTAAGATGCAAAGTGGAAATAAGTAAAGAAAAGGTGGTCCGGTTTTACCAGATCGTATTCAGGAGCGATAGGCTCCTTTACCTTCATTACCATTTCAGCAGCATCGTATGTATCTTCTATAGTCGGAAGAATTTTCGCTCCCGCCTCAACATATGATTCATCTGTAAATCCACTACCAACCCCGGCAGTAGATTGAATATAAACGGTATGACCTCTTTTAGTCAACTCCAAGGCACCGGCAGGGGTTAGGGCTACCCTGTTTTCACTCGGCTTTATTTCTTTTGGAACACCAATGATCATTTCGGCTTCACTTTGTAAATGGTTAGTAATAATTTTTGCGGGGCAAAGATAGTAAAAGGTGGGGAAGGCCGAGGGGGTTTTTTGAATTTTGATTGTAGGTTTTAGGTTTTTGATTTTTTAATGAAAACCAACCGAAAACCTAACACCCAAAACTGAAAACCTCACTTAGGGGCAAAAAAAAACCCGCGTGTTGCACGCGGGTGGAAAAAAACGAATCTTACAATTCTTTAACCAAAACTTACACATTAAAGATAATTTCAATAACTGTGCCAAAAATTATAAATAATCTTAATTTATAAAAAAATCGCTATTAAAACTATCAATAATATGTTTTCTACGGGCTTCCTCGAATAAAGTTTGGATCGCATCACGTCCTTTTTCCCCTAAATCAAGTGTATACGCATTCACATATAAATTAATGTGTTGCTTGCGTACCGCCTCATCCATCTCTTGTGCATGACATTTTACAAAGTCATTAGCCTCATTTGGATGGTCAAAAGCGTACTGCACCGAACGGCGCATAACACGGTTGATTTTGGACCTAACTTCATTTGGAAGATCGTTTTTGGCTACAATTCCACCCAGCGGTATGGGGTGACCGGTGGTGCCTTCCCAGTATTCCCCGCAGTCAATAATTTTTACCAGTCCCTTATCCTGATAAGTAAATCTGTTTTCATGTATAATGAGTCCGGCATCGTAAGTGCCGTCCAATACTTTTTGTTCGATGTCAGAAAACAGTACCGCTGTTTTATCTTTCGCCTCAGGATAGGCCAGGGACAAAAGAAAGTTAGCAGTCGTATATTTTCCCGGTATAGCAATCTTCGCCTGATTCACTTCCTCTCTGCTCAATGGCTTTTTTGCAATCAATAGCGGCCCCACATTATTACCCAGCGCAGAACCAGCATCTAACAAGCTATATTTTTCAGT
>JAGQWW010000234.1 GCA_020436955.1 Saprospiraceae bacterium
GGAGTCATGAAAATCGACTACCAGGATACGGCCGCCTGGTTTTATGTCAAGGTAGGCTCTTTGGAGCAGGTCTTGCCATTGGGGATTGATCATTGTGAGGGCATACGAAAACAGGATAACATCTATTTCCCCTTCCCGGGTGCGATCGTTGAAGTGGTAAGGGCGATTTTGGAGTCGGATGCGATGACCAAACGGTTGCATTTTCCTGAGGGCAATTTCATACATTTCTCTGGAAACATCCATGCCGATTAGGTTAGCGTTGGGATACATCGTGGCCAGGGTTTTCAGGTTGTGACCGGTACCACATCCTACTTCGAGACACGTAAAGGTATCCATACGATTGTAGGGGATATGTCGCAAAATCGAATGCCTTCCAAATAAAAATGCCCAACGGGTGAGGTCATAGATCTTGGATTGAAACCGGTAATAATGTTGCATGGCATTCGATTGCTCGGCAACAGTTTTTTGGCTAGATGCTATCATAGTGTAAGGGATTTACCGTACAATGGCCAGATACACACTCGCGTAAGTACCTACCCGATCCAATTGATGTTGTAGCACGGTTTGTTTTGTTTCGAAGTCAACTTTATCCAGAACAAAATCAGGTATAAAATCTACCTCCTTTGCGGCTGAGCGGAACAAAATCCTTGTTCCCGGGCGGCTGTTTTCCAATATCAATCGCCACTCTTCATCCAAGGCCGCCTGGTTGTGTCTGGACAACCAATCCTGATGGTCCAGTAATATGAAATGAGAATAAGTACCCGGGTGATTTCTCAGGAAATTGCTGATGGTGGTAGTATGGATCTGTATTTTTTCGCTTCGTTGTGCTAATATCGGTTGGTTATCAACTTTCAAATATTCCGGTGCACATTGAATGTCGTAGTTGCCGTGGACATAAACCCTATAAAAATAGTTGTCTCTGGCTGGCAGCTGTGTAAAAACTTTATTGAGGGCATGATGGATATACTCTCCTACCTGGGGCGTTTGTTCTCCTACCGTAAGATGCTGTTGTGTTTTAGGCACACCCAACATCGACATTACCAAGTGATTATTTAAAAAGCCTTTGAAAGTTTTGTCCAAAAATCGATCTTCCAATGCTCTGAATCGTAGGATTTGCTCTTCCATGTCAGGTGCAGAAAACACCTTTTTCACTTGTTGATATAAGCCCTTTTTAACATTGAAAAGCCGATACACCAGCCAGGCAAAAGCCCCTGAAGTACCATGATGGTAAAATGACTTCCGCACTCCTCTTCCACTGAAATAATAGGCCTTTTTTTTCCAAAAGCGATAAGCCGAAGGGGAAAGATATGGTTGCAAGGTATCATCTAAAACTGCCTTGAATCCCCGGAATACGCCTTTTCCAAAAAGCTGGAAAAGATCCCCCCATTCCAGGGTTTTCAAAGCTGCTATTTTTAATTCCAATAAGGCGTTTTGTCGGGGATTTACATCAACAGCGTGAATGGCAGCCGGATTGTCCAACAGGTATTCCAATGCATTGCATCCTGCTGATGTGATCATGACAATCTCGCTGTCTTCATCAAAATCCATCAAGGCTCGATCACAACGAGGGTCTTCCCAGCAGGTATTGTAAATCAGGTTGTTGCGGTGCACCCGGTTGAAGACAAAGTCGTATACCGGGGTAGGTTTGGTCGTGGCAGTAAGTTTCATGTTGCGAAACTACTACCTATGTTTTACCAGACTATTATCTGTGGGTTAAGGCTCTACTATCGTTTAGAAGCGAATATTAATTCTATTTAAAGATTTCAAATGTGCCTTTTGAAAGTTTACGACTTTTCCATCATCAAAAATTCACAAACGCCTAATCAATCTTCTTCTAAAAAATTAGATATCCAGGTAAATAAGACCCCGAAAGTGAGGTAAGCTATGGTTACATCATTAAACGCTTCACCAGTGGTAATACCTGTGAATATGGAAAGAAAACATAGGAAAACCATTAAAATGACATACCCTTTTAAAATGTACTTGCCTTTCGAAGGGACATAAAATTTACCGATAAAAACAATGAGCACAAAGACTGAAATACTTACCATATACCACATGATATGGCCAGATACCAAACCAATCAAAAGCGAAATAAACGATAAGCCTATTACCGCCCCAACAGCAATCCCGGTATTTTTTTCTTCCCTGTCAAGCAAGTACTTTCCATGCGGATGTAGCACCAAAATAAAGTCGGAGATAGGATGAATAAACCAGGAGGAGAGTATAATGGTGACAAGGATAAATAAAATTGGAATTAATAAAGGCGCCAGCATAGGAACAGCTTTTGACATACCGCCTAAAAATCGCAATCCAAGGTAAATAGCAATTATAAATACCCAACGACTACCACCTTTCATATTACTGATCCAAAAGGAGTATTTTAAAAACCAACGATAAACCAGAAAATTGGCCTTTAAGGTCTCTTTCAATCCGCTTTTTGCCCAATCATTGGCCGGATTGGACCTCAGGGCCTCCTTGAAATGGAATTCTGCATTTTTATGGTCTCCTCTTTCCAAGGCTATCCAACCTACATTGGCGTGGGTGAAGGAATCGTCCGGATTTTCGTTGAGCACTCCTTCAATGCTCTGCGTAGACTCATCAACCCGTTTTAATTTTATCAATAATTTGGATCTGATGTTGAGTGCAAAGGTATGGCGCGGGTCAAATTCCAATGCCTTGTCTGCCAATCGAAGGGCATCTTCATAATCTTTTTTTACCAATACAATCTGTGCCCACATGGCAAATGAATCTGCGTCCTCCGGCTCGATCCTGACAGCTTCCCGAATTGCTAATTCTGCTTCATCAAAGTCATTTTTTAAATAAAAATAACGTGCCAGCAGGTACTGCCCGAGGTTTATATAAGGTGCCTCAGCTATCATGCTTTCAATGACCGGCAAGGCCCTTTTGAGATCATTACGATCCAGATAAATGGAGGCCAAAATATATTTTGCACTTAGGTGCTCAGGATTAATTCTCAACACCTCCGGGACCATTTCCAGTGCTTCTTTTTCTCTGTTTTGTTCGTATAAAAGCCTGGCACGCTCAAATAAATCTCCCTCCATTTATTTCTTGATTTTCAAATACTTTAAAATGTCATCGTACAAGCCTGAATCATTAGCGAACAAGGCAAAATTGCGGGCAGTTGTAAACCATTCGGCGGTACTTGGTTTATGTTTTTTAATGGCATTGAGCAGGTCTTTGGTTTCCATTGGTTTTGGAATTCCGCTTGAAAAAGAAGCTTCCAGTTTTTCTTCAATGGCGATGTCTATTACTGCTTCAATATCTGCTCCTGAATAAGACTCGGTTTTGGCAGCCAAGGTATGGTAATCGATAGACCCGACAGGTTTGTTTGCCAGCTTCAAGGTAAAAATAGCCGCTCTGGCTTCCTGGTCAGGTGGTGGCACAAAAATAATCCTGTCAAAACGACCCGGTCGACGAAATGCCGGATCAAGGTGCCAGGGTGCATTGGTTGCACCGAGTATCAGGACATTTTCATTGTCGTTCTCTACCCCATCCAGTTCCACCAAGAACTGGTTGATGACATGTTTTCCTGCCGATTGTTTCATGTCGCGGCGATTGGCACCCAGGGCATCAATTTCATCAAAAAATAATACACAAGGAGTATTATTTCGTGCGGTTTCGAAGATTCGATTCAAGTTTTTCTCACTATTGCCAATCCACATATCTAAAATGTCGTTGAGCCCGACATTTACAAATTTGGCGTCTACTTCGCCTGCAGTAGCTTTGGCGATAAAAGTCTTTCCGCAACCGGGAGGTCCATACAACAAGATCCCACCACCAGCTTTTTTACCATACGCTTTGTACAAATCTGCATGCTGGATAGGCTTGATAATTTTCAAATCAATCTCCTTTTTCACGCCATCCATGCCGCCAACATGCTCAAACCGTATATTTGGCTTTTGTAAAAAGGTCGGATCATCCAATGATTCCAGCATATCTTCTTCTTCCTGAAGGTGGCGCACTTTTAGGCCTTCATCCAGTTCTTCATCTTTAAAGTCCGGTTGCAATTCGTGGAGTCTTTGGTAAGCTGCAACTGCATCTGCAATAGAATTTTCCCGATACAACGCTTTGGTGTATAGGAGTTGTAATTCAAAATCGTCTCGGTAATCTTCCATGAGTACCTCCAGCAGCACGATGCATTTTGAATAATTTCCTTTATTAAAAAAAACCTTTACCAGCCCTCTTTTTGCGATGTCTTCGTCAGCCAGTTTCATGAGTGCATTGTATTGCTCTTCAGCCTCATCCAGCCTTCCGGTATTGAGTAAAACCTCCGCCAAATGCAATCGTAAAGGCACATTTTCAGGCGAAAATCGTAGGGCTTCTCGTAAATGGTGTATACTTTGGTCATCCATACTTGTATCCAGATTTAATTTGCATTAGTCTTCCAATGGAATGGGACAAATATGCAAAAAAGAAAAAATCGAAAAACTCCAATCAGGATAATTTGACTGCGTATTTCCAATTTTCCTAAGATGCTTAATCTTTTTGGAAAGAAACCAAATGTATGGGAATCCAGTTCCATGCCTTTGCCTGAGTATCCAAATAATTAGTTTTTGATAAACTTCTCAACACCCAGTAAATGCCCGGACTTATTCTCAATTTTCAAAAAATACAAACCATTGGCTATTTCACCTAAATCCAATTCGATGGCATGTCCCTTCAGGTTGGTTTGATGAAAAGTCCTGTTTTGAAACACACTAGCTCCTGTGGCAGAAAATAATGAAACTGTGATGGGAAAAACATCCAACGCTAATCCTTTCAACCAAACATTACCATTGGTTGGATTGGGGAAAAGGGAAAACGTGGAAGATTCCACATTTGTGTTCTCAGTAGAGGAAGTACGAACAGTCACATCATATATGACTATGCTATCGCAACCAAATTCGCTTTCGTAGTTGATTCCAAAAATGGTGTCTGTTATAATGAGTCGATTTAAAATACGGGTA
>JAGQWW010000235.1 GCA_020436955.1 Saprospiraceae bacterium
CAAGGTTCCTGTGGACAAGGGTAGGGGACAATTGTAAAGAAAATCCTTCGCTAAATTTCCTGCCAACGATAAGCTGGAAGGTATAATCAAATCTATCCCAAAATGGTACTTCCCTGGCTGGATCCGTATTTTTTAAGGTATTAATGGCGGCACCTGCAAATAGTGCTGCAGTAATGGGCATATTTTTCTTGCCTGTGCTTTGGCGCAAAAACTTATACTTTGCATAGCCATCAAAGGTCTTGTTTATGGTACTCCTCCCTATACCAACCTGAAGAGTCTCAGTTATTCCGAAGTCACCACCCAATCGAATGGTAGCGCCATCCAGACCAAATAGATCGTAAAATCCCTGGTCGATTGTATTGAATCGGTGGGAAATCTTAAAATCAAAAACACCCTTTGCTGTATTTTCCAAAGAGTGCAGGTTGATTACCCGATTAGTTTTGAAACTTGCAATGGCGTAATCTGTAGTTTCTTCTTCTCCTAATAATGAAAGAAGGTCGTCATCCTGAGCGTAAATGAAATTGAGGCTGAATAGGATTCCTAGAGAGAGTAGTATACTTTTTTTCATAAGTCCGGGGAATAGGTTTTTTAAGAAAGGAAGAAGTGCACCCGGTTTAAAAACCAGGTACAACTTCTTCACACCTGAAAACCCAATTAATTCTTTAAAATAAATTTATCTTTTTAGTTCCTGTAGTTCAATATTTACGACAATATCAACTTCCTTGGCGATATTATCAGCAACTACAGCTGGAATTTCTATATTATAATCTGCTAAAGCAACATTAAAATTAGTGGAAGCCGTTGGTTTACCGTTCTTAACCATAATTTTTACCGGTGCACTGATTTCTTTGGTTGCTCCATGAATGGTTAATGCACCTTTTGCTTTTAGGTCATAATTTCCATCTTTTGAAAGGTCAATGTTTGACCATTCAACTATTTGACCCTTGAAAATAGCCTTAGGGTATTTACTGGATTCCATGTAATTCTCATTGAAGTGCTCCTGCATTAGCGCCTTTTCAAATTGAAATGACTTTATTAGGACAGCAAACTCAACTTTGCCGGTTGAAGCATCCAAAACGCAGGTGGCAGTATTCGTAACCGCTTCAATTTTTTCCATTGACGCATGAGAATGAAATTCAACCTTGCCTTCTTTGGTGAAATATTTTTGGCTAAAGCCGGTTTGAATAAAAAAGCATCCGATCAGGGCGATAAAAACTGTTTTCTTCATTGTTGTTTGGATATTTTGGGTTGGTTTGAAATTATTTTACTTCGACACATCTTACTAATACGACATCCATCAGGTAACCTGTGCAAAGGCCTTTGAAAGTGACAGATTCACCTTCTTCAAAGCTGGTCCTTTCATGGTCGGAAAGCTCATCCAATTGGCAAATTACACCTCCTAATGGATTTCCGGCATCCAGGGTTACTTTGGTGATGCCCTCTTCGTTTGAAACACTTAAAACATTGCCGGTAACTGCTACAACCTTATCATTATAAAGATCATTGGCACTAGTTTCATCCGACTCAAAAGCTGCAAGCAGATCAGTAGAGGAAATGGCCAAATCACTTTCAGCTGAGGTCATGTCCTTATGAGGCTTATTATACATTTGGTATGCAAAAAAGCCCCCACCAATTGCTAAAACTGCAATGATTATCAGTATTTTTTTCATGTGTGTTTGTTTTTAATTATCGGGTGCACCGTTTCTTATCCATGCTTCGATTGTATTGATTTCACAATTTGGCATTTTAGAAGCACTTTTTGGCATGGGTGAAAATCCTGCCGCATGTTTAATGGAGCCGATAAGTCTTCCATTGTCCACCCATATTTTGGTATTTGTATAACCACTAAGAACTATTCCTCCACCGTCGGCACCGGTTTCGTGGCAAACATAACACCTGTTGATAATGATAGGCGCTACATCGCCGGCATAGGTAACATTGGTGGTATCACAGCTTGAATCGGCACCAAATAAATCTTCTTCATTATCATAATAACAACCTTCGGTAGAAAACAATGCAATTGAAAGCAAGAGCAGGATGGCTAGGAATGATTTACTCATGTTTCTCTTTTTCTGATTATATTTTTAAGATTTAGACGGAGGACAAATTTCAATGTTTCATGGTATTCCATGTCATGACCAAAATCAGTACTCCAAAAATGACTTTTCAAAATTCATTCTTCAAAGAAAAGTTTTTGAACGGGTTAAAACAAATGCTGAATCGGAGATTTTACGCGCTGACTTTTTAATACTTACGTTAATACCAGGGTGAATAGATTGATAATATTCAAAAAATGGTAAATTCACGGTTAAGTTAATTTAATCTTTTAATGATTCTCACCTATCCGAAAATTAATCTGTATGAAGCAGTTTTTTACCCTTTTAGTAACGATTGTTTTTTTATTGCCATTGCAGGCACAGACCTGTCTACCTGACAGCACCCTTGCAAATGCTGATTTTCCTGTGCAACCACCACCGTATGATCCCACAACCTTCCCTGATGGAGGAATAAACGATACGGCATGTATCAACACTCCCTTCGACTTTGTTTTTTCTGCTGTAGTAGGGGATACCTTTAATCTTGGTATTGCCATGTTACCTTTGGACAGTATCCGAATGCCTGTATCCAATGCAATTGTTGGTATTCCAACAGGTTTGAATTACGCATGTAATCCTCCAACCTGTGTATTTAAAAAAAATACATTGGGTTGTATCGACCTATACGGTGAGATAACTGACAATGCGCTGGTAGGCGAGCATGAATTAAAGATATCTGTGCAGGTATTTTTAAATGGTTCTCCACAACCAATTAATTTTGTCCTGCCTGATGGCCAATTGATTATGGGAAAATATAATCTGGTTGTAAGAGAAGAAAGCTTTACCAATTGTGCTACCGTTTCTGCAACTTCACCATTTGAGTCCTATACAACAGCTCAAATTGTGCCCAATCCTGCCATTGGAAATGCTACTTTAGAAATTAGGTCAGAGGAAAATAATGAGGCCCAATTGGATTTATTTTCAATTACAGGCAAAAAATTAATGGCTCAAACCATCCAGATTAACCATGGAACCAATCGTATTCCGTTACAACTAGAAAATTTACCGGAAGGTTTGATTGTTTACGTACTGTCTAATGAAAAAGGAATGATTAGTGGTAAATTCTCGCATTTGAAATAATTCTACCCTTACATATGGCGCAGGTGGTTTTTCCACCTGCGCTATCCTCAAGTTTTTCCCATGCCCGGTTTACGTCTTTTCTTGTTTTTATTGTTTTTCTTTCCCATTGTAGGCTACAGCCAAATCGGTTGTCCGGGTTGCATCATAGATTTACCTTCAACACTTCCTGCTGACACGGTTTTTTTGCAAGATGCCGTTACCGGATTTGAAAATTTGCCATACGAATCCAATGTAAGTTTTCGCTTACCAAAATCTACCACTCCGGTTAGTATATTGGATCCAAGTGTGCCGGGAGGATTAACAATTGACCGCATAACCATTAGCGGCCTGTCCAATCTTCCTGCAGGGTTGAGCTGGGAAATAAATCAAACAGATTTTAGACCGGCTGATCAAACAGATGGTTGTGTTTTAATTTGTGGAACACCCACTGAAATAGGTTATTTTTTAGTTGAAGTAAACCTTACCGCTGTTGTTTTTGGAATTCAACAAAATTCAGCCTTTACCTTTCCCATTCAAATTTATCCGGAACCTTCTACCGATGAGCCGGTAGTTTTGTTTGGTAACAGTGGTTGCGATAGTTTAGAAGTTACAATCGTTAATAATTTACCTAGCAACGGATTGCCCGGATACTCTTATCAATGGGACTTTGGTGATGGAAGGATGGATACATCTGAATTCCCAGGCCCGATTGCTTACAACCTTCCGGGACAATATTTTGTCAATTTTAAAGCATTTATAGATACTGCCGGATTTACCTTGAGTGCCGTAAAGGTACTTGAAGCAGGGTGTAGTGATTTTGGTATTCCACCCATCATTTCAGGAAATCCCGATTTGTATTTCTTACTTAAAGATTTAGATGGAAACGAAGTGTACCGGTCTGACGTCGTTGGCGATGCTTCTATCCCTACAACATTTGGGTCTACATTTTTATTAGTAGATACAGCCTATGTACTTGAAGTTTGGGATGATGATTCTGGATTGGCTGGTGGTGATGATTTATGTGGGCGAGTTCAATTAAACAGGAATCAAATAGACACTTTGGTGGATGGTAGCTTAAAAGTTTCTACTACCATATTTCATCCCGTTTTGGAAGTTATCGATCAGGACACGGTCATAGTTTTTGAAAGCCCTGAAAGACCGGATATTTTTCCTGATGAGATTTATTTAAATTGTAAGGACACCTTTTATATTGAAGGTGATAACGGTAAGTTCTTAACCTGGTATAGGGAAGGGCTAGTTGTTGGCACAGGTCATAACATCGCAGTACTTGAACCTGGTTTTTATTGGGCAGTTGATGTTGATACCTCCGGTACTTGTTTTGTGAATTCTGATTCAGTGTTCTGTTTTCCCAGAGAATTTCCTCCAGATCCAATTTTCAATAATGATAATAACCTATTGTATATACCTGATAGCATAGCTTTCAGCCAGTACACAGTTGCTCAGTGGTATTTTAATACTGAGGAAATTCCGGATGCTATTTATTTTTCACTTTGTGCTACCCAAAGCGGATCTTATACAATCGTAGTTACTGATACTTTGACGGGGTGTAGCTCAAATTTTGAAGCGAGTATAGCCTTTAATCCAAACTATGATTGTTTAAGCGGAACAGAAGAAGCCGGTATTTTTGATTTAAAAATATATCCAAATCCGGTAGTTGATGAATTAATAATCGAGGATTTTTCATTTGGTGAAACCGATAGGGTTATGATTTTTGATGCTGTTGGAATTATGGTGTGGAGTAGGACAGGGTTTAAACATGGAAGTAAAATTGATGTTTCAAGT
>JAGQWW010000236.1 GCA_020436955.1 Saprospiraceae bacterium
AATTTACGAGTTACGAATGACGATTTACGAGTAGAGGAACCAGTTTGACAGAAGCATTTACGAATTACGAATAGCGAACACCGAAATGCGAACACCGAACACCGCCCCCAAAAACCAATCAATTTACGAGTTACGAATGACGATTTACGAGTTGAGGAACCAGTTTAACAGAAGCATTTACGAATTTCGAAAGGCGAAAAGCGAAAAGCTAAAGGCCAAAAGCCAATAGCCAATAGCCATCAAAGACCAAAGACATAAAAAAATGAAACACCTGATAATTGTTTTATTATTAATCCCGGGAGCGATGCTCCTTGCCCAGACCCCGCCTTATTTCCAGCAATTGGAGAAAAAAATTCCTGAAAAATCGAATAAAGAGTTTCAATATATTGCCTACTTCTACAATCATTTTGTCAATACAAATGTCTATCCGACCAATGATTTTTTGAAAGGGCAGGTGATTGGGCGATTGTATGGTCAAAATACTACAACGACTTCCGATACTTTGTCTGCATCCTATTTTGAGCAGCGTATTCTGCCGTTTTTCATTTATCAGCCAAAACTGTTTGATGGGAAGGCTATTTTACGTGCTTCGTTTGAGATAGATTTCACCTGGGGGGACGTCGCTTATGGTACCGGTGGTAACTTTGGTTCAGCACCTTCCGGGGACCAGGTAAACCTTCAAACGCAAAACATTGAACTGGAATTGATTCCTACTCCGGGATGGGCAGTCAATCTTGGATTGCAACGTATGTTTGACACTCCACACAATCCCTACCGGACCTTTTTTGACCAGATGCTCAATTCAGCTTATCGACTTAACTATTGGGGTACAGATGGTGTAGGGATAACAGTTCGTAGAGATGCTGATTTTTATAAATGGAAAGCAGGTTTTTTCCAACTCTATGAAAACAACATTCAAAAAGATGACGATGTATGGATGTCGGAATTTACCTATCGCCAGGCATTAAGCAGGAAATTTCACCTGGGTGGTTCATTGTACTGGGTACGTGACCGTTCGAATGGTCAAGGTGGCCCTTCCATCCTGGGACAAGGCCTCAACAGTACACTCAATGATTACAACGGCACCTTCAGATTCCGTTTTGGCGGTACGCCTTACAAAGCAGATATCGTTTGGCTGGGCACTTATTTTGGTTACAACGAAAGCCTTGTAATGGACAACTGGTTCTTGACCGGTTATTTGAATTACAATTGGGGCAAAACGCAGTTGGAAGACGCTAATGGCAATTATAATGCAGGTCCTGACATCAGCGGACTTGGTGCCAATTTGCGCCTTGGTTACAAATACGGGCAAACCACCAACGATATAATTTATGCTGATGCCATCTTCACTACCGGTGACAGCGATGGATTGGCAGACAACAAATACTCCGGGGTTATCACCGGCAATACCTGGGGTACACCAGCCGGATTGAATGTAGGACATGGAGGTTATCTATTGTTCCCACATGCCAACGTGGTGAATCGATATGTAGCAGCCATTACTGACATATCAAATCTTGGATATGGCGTTACCGGAGTCAATGTGAATCTTTCAAAAGATATCATACCGCATAAATTGAGCGGAAAAATTGGTGGTGCAACTGCTGTTTCCAATGCAAAACCTTTTGGTGGTGGACAATTTATGGGTGTAGAAGGAAATCTTAAGATTGGTTACCAACTGGGGGTATTCATGAATGTAGAATTGCATGCTGCCCGCCTTTGGTTAGGAGACTTTTACGACAGTACTGTGGTAAACGGGGGTGCAACAGAACGCCCGGTTGATCCTTATACTGCTTTCATTGCTTTCAAATGGCTAATGTTTTAAAAATGAGACAATTACAATATATTTTACTGCTACTTGCAGGTGTAACATTTGCTGCCTGCGGACTTCAAAAAGAGATACCACAAATCAAAACATTTGATGATATCCCCTACCCTTTTACTGTCAACAAAACGGAACTTCCGGGTGGCATTCAAGTGGCTTATTTTGATGAAGGGAAAGGCAAAAAGACCATCATCTTCATTCATGGGTTGGGTTCCTATGCGCCGGCATGGAAAAAAAACATCGCTGAACTATCCAAGACGCATAGGGTCATAGCACTTGACCTTCCAGGATATGGCAAATCATCAAAAGGAACGTACGAAGCTAGTATGACCTTTTATGCCACTGTTGTAAAAGACCTGATGGAAACACTGAATCTTCCTTCGGCTTTAATAGGGGGACATTCCATGGGCGGACAAATTGCTATGACCATGGCACTTTCTTGGCCCGATAAGGTAGACGGATTGATACTGGTTGCTCCTGCCGGATTTGAAACCTTTACGACAGGACAGAAGCAGTGGTTCCGCGAAGTATTGACACCGACTGCGGTTAAACTGACACCAGCAGAAACAGTGGCAGAAAACCTGGCCTGGAACTTCTACCATATGCCTGACGACGCCACTTTTATGATAAATGATCGATTGGCCATGCGCGACGCGGAGGACTTTGATGCTTATTGCTACATCATACCTGAATGTGTAAAAGGCATGGTGGACCAGCCTGTTTTTGACAACCTGAAAGACATCCAACAACCTGTCCTGGTCATTTATGGTAAGCAGGACAACCTGATTCCCAACCGCTTTTTAAACGGTGGCAAAACAGAAGATATAGCAAATGCAGGGGTAGCTCAACTTCCCAATGCTGAATTGCATATGGTGGATAAAGCGGGCCACTTTGTACAATTTGAAAAATCAGAAGAGGTCAATCAATTGATTAACACCTGGATAGGTAACCTTAAAAAATAGAGATTAATGGTATTGGCCTGGATTTTATTCGCCATTTACATGCTGGGAACTGCTTACCTGGGTTATCTGGGGCATAAGCAGACTAAAGACTTTGGCAGTTTTGCCATAGGTAAGGGTGATATGAATCCTTGGGTGGTAGGTATTACACTAGCCGCTTCTACAGCCTCTGCAGCGACCTTTATCATTAATCCGGGTTTTGTCTATGTCGATGGGCTTTCAGCTTTTTTGCACCTGGGAGTAAGTGTTTTTATAGGCTTTACGGGAATGTTGTATATCCTTTCTTTTAAATTTCGGGAAATCGGCGCTGAAGTAAAAGCGCTTACTATTCCGGATTGGATTGGAAAAAGGTACAAGAGTAAAAGCTTCTCCCTTTATTTTGCTTTCCTCAATTTACTCAGTTTTGCCTTCATCATCTTGTTGGTTGGTGGTATTTCCATCGTCATGCAAAAATTGCTTGATGTGAGCAATCTCTGGGCCCTGATCATCACCATTGTATTTGTAACAGGTTATGTATTGTTTGGTGGAACCTATGCTCATGTTTTCACCAATCTGTTTCAGGGTAGCCTTATGGCTGTCATTAGTCTGATAATAATCGTTCATGGGTTTTCCACATTGGGTTTTTCAGCTGATTTTTGGCAGGGCCTTCAAGCGGAAGATCCAAGCCTATTGGATTTGGTCAACGCAAAAAGTAAATTATTCAATGACTACTATTCAACCATAGTGGCAGGCCTTGTGATAGGAGCCGGATTGGTTTGCCAACCCCATATTCTTACAAAGGCCCTTTATGTAAAAGACAATAAAACCGTCGGTCGCTACATCGGTGTTTTTGCCTTGTTTTTCTTTCTTTTTACCATGCTGTTGATGGTAGGATTTTGGGCACACGGAACCCTTACACCAGACCAGCTGGTAGATGCGACCACCGGTAATTTCCGCCAGGACCTGGTGATGACCGTTTACCTGCAAAATGCTTTTCCGGACTGGGTGTTTACAATAATCAGTGTGGTTTTATTGGCTGCAGCCATGTCAACGCTGGATGGTTTATTAGTGGGTATTTCAACTATTACCGCCAATGATTTGGTATTGAATCTGGTTGAAAAATTTAAGCCTGAACTTACGGACCAGGAAGAAAAAATGAGACTCGCACTTAAGGCCAGTCATATCGTTTTGGTAGTATTGGCAGTCGGCGCGTTTGCCGTCTCTTTGAATCCACCAAAATTACTAGGGATTTTTGGGCAGACCGGTGTGTATGGTTTAGTCCTTGCCGCAGTACCACCACTATTAGCAGGTGTATTATTTAAAAATCCTTCTAAAAAGCTGGTTTGGACCTTTTCAGTATTAGCGCTGGTCATCCATTTTGGATTATACTTTTTTGGAAAGCAGATTTTCCCAAATGCGAATCTGGCCTTTGCTAATCCCGGGGTTACGGCTTCCATAGGATTATTGTGTACTGCCATCCCGGTTTTGATAATTGAATTTTTTAAAAAATAAGAACAATAAAATCTAATGCGAAACGCAAGAATTGTATCTACCGGAGCCTATGCACCGGAAAAAGTGGTAACCAATGAATGGTTTAATGAATGGTTCAAAGAAGATGTGGACACCTGGTTGCGCAACAATGTACAAATCTATGAAAGACGCTGGTGTGCTGAAGATGAAAGCACCGTAGACCTTTGCGAAAAGGCTGCTTTGCAAGCCATGGAAAGAGCCAATGTTACCGCAAAGGACCTCGATTTAATCATTATAGCAACAGATACCCCCGAATATATTTCACCTTCTACCGCTTCCGTATTGCAACATCGTTTGGGAGCCAATAAAGCGGGTACCTTCGACATCAATACTGCCTGCGCCGGCTTTGTAACTGCCCTGGATATTGGAAGCAAATACATTATTGCTGATAATAATTATGAAAAAATATTGGTCATTGGTGCTTATGCCATGAGCAAATACATCAATATAGAAGACAAAAAGACGGCTACCCTGTTTGCCGATGGTGCAGGTGCTGTTATATTGGAAGCAACAGATTCAACCGGAAGCGGATTTCTTGCCAGCGAATTGATAACCGAGGGTCAATACCATGACTGGATGGGAATCTATGCCGGTGGTACCCATCAACCGGTGACCGATACGGTTATCAGCCACCATGACCATCAGCTGAAATTCGTGA
>JAGQWW010000237.1 GCA_020436955.1 Saprospiraceae bacterium
TAATTGTTTTCACCAGTGACACTACTCCATGTATAATAGTCTGGATCCCAATAGCCATTACAATGAATCCCATAATCCTTGAAATGGCCTTTAAACCACCTTCTCCCATAATCTTATATAAATATGGTGCCGTCCGCAAAACCAAATACACCAAAAACCCAGTTACAACCAAAACACCAGCAATTACAAATCTTGAGGACCATTCCTGATGTTCAGAAAACATCCCAATCAATAATGAAATTGATCCTGGCCCGGATAACATTGGCATTGCCATGGGAGAAAAGGAAATATCATCCTTTTCTAAAGCTTCTTCTCTTACTTTTTTATCCATACCACGTTTTGCTTCAAACTTACCGGACAACAAGCTGAAACCTGATAAAAGAATAACTAATCCACCTGCTATTCTCATAGCATTGATACTTATACCAAAGAAGCTAAGAATAAGCGTTCCTGCAAAAAAGAAACTCATTAAAATGAGCACAAAATATAAACTAGTATGCAATGCCGTTTTATCCCTTTCCTCAGGTGTATAGTCCGGAGTTAAGGATAAAAAAACAGGAACAGCACCCAGTGGATTAACCACAGAAAACAAAGATGCCAGCACTGCTATGAAAAGTTCTGCCATAAATAATTTTGAATTTGAGAGTGCAAAACTACTTTTTTAGAATAATATTTTCCACCAAACCATAATTAATAAAAAAAGGTGACAAAAGTTTAACCTTTGTCACCTTTTTTCTCCCAAGGCGTTTTGCTTTACTCCACTAAAACTCTGTAACGTTGTAAGACTTCCTCACCTTGTTTTATAACCAACAGATATTTGCCAGGTGGCACATTTTCACATTCTAATTTTTCAATATAACTACCGGGCTTAATCATATTAAAGTCCCAATGCTTTACTTCGCCTTTTAAACTTAATAATCTTGCAAAACATTTTCCCGGTTTTGACACTTCAAAATGGACGAGTACATCACCACCTTCGCTAAGCCTAACGGCAGGTGGTGCATTTTTCCTAATGCCAGGCCTACTACTTTTAAGTTCCATTTTCCTTCTCTTCAACTCCCCAGGATCTTCACTACCTTCTAATTGTGTTTGTTTTAACCGGTAATTGACATATTTACCCGGGTTTAACTCTGCAAAGTTTCGATCGACGAATATGTAGTCATTCTCCTTTTTACCTTCTCCATGGATTATTTCAACTACTTCGTAATCACCATGGTCTATTGAGCGAAATAATTCATATTTCATCCTCATAGGTTCATTTAGAGACTGCCAACTTACTTTTACATCCGAACCGGTTCTACTTACTTCAAAATCCAGAATTTGAAAACCAGCTTCAATCTCTACTCCATTTTCTCCTCTTGCTACTAACGCGTCCTGTGACATATCATCCGCCAATAGCTCTTCCCTATCCCTTCTGATTTCAATAACATCACCATTGTCAGGATTCCAAATATTCAGTCCCAATGGTGGTTCAAAAATGTTATTGGGATTTATACTTTTTACATAATCAGCACCGTCAGTTTTTACAAATCTGACTTCTATCCCGTCCTGGTCTACAAATATCCAATGGAAACAATTGAAAGATCCTGAAGCTCTCGTCCAGACTTTATCATCATCAGCACGACGTAGTGGTGCGCCCCAGCAACCTTCTCCAATATATACAGTACCGGAAAGGTCATCGCGTATAAAGCCTTCTTCGCTGCCAGTTTCCGTACTTGGCCTGATGGGCCAGGTTGATTTAACAACGTGTGCATCTGATTCAATAGCTAGTTGAAGTCCATAATTATAAAATATTTTGGACCAGTTTTCCCATTGCGCATTTTGGGAATCCTTCACTCTGGTATGAGGTCTGGTAGAAAGGTGGTATTGAGCAATTTTCCAGGTAATGTGAGGATTCTCAGCGAGATCTTTTTGAAGCCATATTTTCTGATCTCCCCCACTTGCTATCATTGAATTTAGTGTGTAAACCCTTAGCAAGTCTTCACCAAAAGTAAGAGCGTAGGTAACATCTTTATTTCTTACGTCAAATAATTCAATGACTGTACGGTTTGAATATTCATGATTTCCACGAGCTACAACTATAGGATACATCCGACCATCTGAGGAGATAGTATTTTGCCAATCATCAAACCAGTGTAACCATTCTTCTTCACTATCGTTTTCGGTGAAATCGCCGCCAAATAATACGAAATGCGGTCTCAATTTCGCAACGAGTTTATTCGCATCCACTCTTGCATCCCTGTGATTTCTGGAATCACTACCGGCAATGATAGACAATCGGTCGGTAGATTTATTAGGAGCCGTTTTAAAGGAATAAACCTTACTAACCCCTTCTGAATCTTCTACTAAAAAATAATATAAAGTATTTGGGCGTAATCCGGCAAGTCTTACAAAATGATTGCTCATGCCTTTGTAATTATAGACTTGGTCCGGCGTTTTGGAGAAGGCAAACTTTTCAGGTAAGGGTCCAGGGTTTACCACATCGTAATATACTTTTCCACCACTTCCACTAATTTGATCCCAGCCTATAACCATAGTAGTTGCAGGATCATCCTGCCAGGTAAGACGAAATCTACCTGTATGCGCTTCTATGATCCCCTGGAAGCCTGGCCAAACCAGGAGGACTAGCAAAATAAATTTTGGAATATGGTTCAAATCTGGGCTGTGTTTTGCTGTTTCTCTAACGGACTTTTTCGCAATAGGTTATTGCTAACTCCAAAAAAAGTCCATCCGATTAATAACTACTAAAGGAACCCCATTTATTGTATCTTTCACACAATTTCTTATCAATTTCTTGAATTTTTCGACAAAATCATCCTAATGGGTTCTCCTGATAAATATAAGTACTTTCTGTTATACAAACCTTTTGGATTCTTATCTCAATTTACCAAAGAAATTCCTGAACACCAATGTCTGTCAGATTTAAAACTCGATATTCCTAAAGATTGTTTTCCTGTAGGAAGGTTGGATAAGGACTCTGAAGGCTTGCTTTTGCTTTCCAACCATGGAAAACTAAATAACCTCCTATTGGATCCAAAACACGAGCAATCCAAAACTTATTATGCACAAGTGGAAGGAGCTATTACTATGGAAGCTGTTCAACAGCTGAAAAAGGGAGTTAAGATTAAACTGAAAACCGGAACCTATCAAACGAAGCCCTGCCAGGCAAATTTACTAACCACCGAACCAAATCTGCCTGAAAGAAATCCTCCAATACGATACAGAAAATCTATACCAACATCGTGGGTATCGATACAAATCACAGAAGGAAAAAACCGACAGGTAAGGAAAATGTGTGCAGCTGTTGGATTCCCGGTATTGCGATTGGTAAGAGTTGCAATAAAGGACCTCAAGGCTAGTAACCTTCAGCCAGGTGAGTTGTTAAGTCTTTCAAAAACTAAAATAGAAGAAAAACTGGGGCTCAAACTTAATTGAGTCCCCTTCTTTTAAGTTCTTTAATAACCAAGGACAACTCCCTGCTCATGTCACCTGTTACAGATGAATTTTCCTGAGCCCTTCTAATCAAGTAAGGAACTACTTCTCTTACCGGACCATAAGGAACATATTTTGCGACGTTAAACCCTGCTTTTGCCAAATTGAAAGTGATATTATCACTCATGCCAAATAGCTGGCAGAAAAGCATATGAGGATGATTTCGTGGAATTTTTCTGGCTTCTATTAGCCTGGCCATCAACATACATGATTCTGCATTGTGGGTAGCATTGCTTAATGCAATTTTATCAAAATGATCTACACAGAAAGTTATAGCCGCATTGTAATCGTGATCAGTATGCGCCTTATCTACATGAATGGGAGAAGGATACCCCATATCTTCCGCTCTGTCCCTCTCCTTTTCCATATAAGCTCCACGAACCAATTTAGCACCAAAGAAATACCCTTCTTTTTCTGCAAACCCAAAGGATTCCTTGAGATAGGCCAACCTGTCGTGACGGTACATTTGAAAGGTATTAAATACGATGGCTGATTCTGTATTGTACCTTTTCATCATCATATTAACCAACTGATCCAGAGCATTTTGAATCCAGGATTCCTCTGCATCAAAGTAGATACTTACATTTTTCTCTTTAGCTACATGACAAACAGAATCCAATCTCTTTAAAATGTTGGAATATTCAGCATTTTCATTATCATTCAACTCTTCTCCTTTGCTGATCTTTTCCAGCAATCCAAACCTGGCCATTCCGGTGATTTTTGAACTTACCACCGGAACACTTTCGTGACGTGCGGCAAATTCAAGAGCTCGAATGGTTTCACTCATTGTATGATTAAAATCAGTCTCTGTCTCCTTTCCTTCAGCACCAAAATCAAGAATGGTATTGGAACCATATTTTTGAAGTCTTGCAATTGTCTGCTTTGTTTCCAACAAGGTGGTTCCCCCACAGAATTGTTGAAAAATGGTATTTTTTACAATGCTTTCTACAAATGGAAGGTGCATCTTAATCGCAGCTAACCCCAATTTACTTCCAATGCCTACCAACCAATACTTATTCATAAGCCCGAACAACCAGGCCGCTTTTTTTAATTCCTCATCTGTTTTTCCGGCAAAAGCAACTTTGGAATCTTGAAAATCAATTTGGGACAAATCCATCCCAACTGTTTCGTTTACTAAAGATTCCAACTCCTTTATGCTTTCAGGAACCGGTTTTCCAAGTTTTTCCATATTTCCCATGATTTTTCAGCCTGCAAAGAAAGCATTTCCCAGCCATTCTTTACAGTACATTTTTTTTCTTCTCCTAATTGTAAAAATAAAGTTTTTTCCGGATTGTAAACCAGATCAAAAAGAATATGATCGTGATGCAAATCATTATAGGGTATATCCGGGAATTTTTCATCCTCCGGGTACATCCCAACCGGTGTGCAGTTGACTATTATTCCAATTTCTTTCATGATGGATTTGTCCAAATCTTCATAAGTGTAATCG
>JAGQWW010000238.1 GCA_020436955.1 Saprospiraceae bacterium
AATTTAAAATTCCGCCTCCTCTTGCTGCTATCTCTTCATAGGTTAACCCTTTGATACGATCGACAAATTCCTGTTCTCTACTGGCTGCGTAAACAAGGTGGGTATGGGAATCCACAAAGGAAGGAAACACCATTTTTCCGGCAGCATCAACAATTTCATCTGCTCTTTCGGGAGCATATTCACTTTTACCATATGCTGATACCTTACCATTTTCCAACAAAATGAATGCATCTTCCTGAGCTGGAAGATTGGACATTTCGGTACCATTTACCGGATTTTGGTGACCAATTACCAGGTTTTTGATATTTCTAATAAGGGTTGAGCCCATGTGTTTTATTGTTTTTCTAAATATGCCTCATCTCCTTTTCCCTCCAACCAGTCGACATGCTCTACTGACCCTAATCTGAATTTTACCGGAAAGGAGACAGCCTTTTCTATTTGAACCTCTACTCTGCAAAATACCGGCAACTCAGCAACACTGTATACTTGCGGTAAAGTGCCGACTGTATTAAATGAACTTTTTGAAAAATCAGATGGATGTAAGAGAATAGATGGGGAATATAACAAGGAAGAAAATTCGATTTCCTGTGAGGGTTTTGGGATTTGCAATTGAGCAAAGCCCAAAGAACCAAAGCCTAAAAGAGCTAAAACCAACCCCAACTTTTGGAAATCACATTTCATGCTATTCGTTTTCGTCTTTGGTTGCCAGGAATTCCTTCCTTTTGCCGGCAAACATCTCAAAGCCCTGATATTTACATTCTAAAGCACCGTTATATAACACCTTCTTTTTAAAAGGTTTTAATCCAATTTTTTTCAAAGCCTCAAAGTTTGATGAAAGTAACCAGGCATTCCATCCTCCATATTTATGCTTTAATATGGTTCCGATATCTCCGTAAAAAGATTCCATGTCCTGTACACCCAATCGTTCATCATAGGGTGGATTCATTATCATAAGGCCTTCTTCAGCCGGTGGATCTTCTTTTAAAAAATCGCCTTTATCAAACTGGATATATTTTTCAACGCCCGCATTTCTTGCATTTTCACGGGCCGTTTCAACGGCTCGGTATTGTATGTCTTTACAAAGAATAGTAGCCTTAACGTCCTTGTGTCTTTTTGCAGCCGTTTCCCTTATTTCTGACCAAAGGACTTTATCGTAATCCTTCCATTTCATAAACGCAAATTCAGTACGCAGCGTTTGTGGAGCAATATCTGCTGCAATCAAAGCAGCTTCAATTCCGATAGTACCTGAGCCACACATCGGGTCAAACAGCAATTTATCATCATTCCAGCCGGTGGTTAGCACCATTCCGGCAGCCAATACTTCATTCAGAGGAGCTCGCAAAGCATTTGCACGGTAACCTCTTTTATGCAGCGAGTCACCTGAGCTATCCAATTGTAAACTGATATTTTCTTCCTGGATATGCAGATGAAACCTAAAATCAGGATTTTCTACATTGATGTTAGGCCTCCGGTTAGTCTTGGTTCTGAACTTATCAACTATCGCGTCCTTTGCTTTTAAAGCAACATATTTAGAATGGGAAAAATACTGAGAGTGTACTGTCGCATCGATGGCAAAGGTTTGGTCCACGCTCATAAAATCTTGCCAATCAAAGGATTTTATTTTTTTATAAAAATGGTTTTCATGCTTTGCTTTAAAATTGAGAAAAGGCACGTAAACCCTTAAAGCCGTACGGCATTCAAAATTTGCTCTGTACAACACCCTCATATCACCTTCAAAACTTACAGCTCTCGTGTAAGGCTGAATATTGGTAGCACCAATTTGCTCCAATTCTGATGCGAGGACAGGCTCTAAACCGTGAAATGTTTTTGCTACTATTTCCAACTTGATCGATTTTGAGGCAAAGGTAAGTATTTGACATTTGGTCTTCGTATTTTCCTTTGCTTATCATGCAATGAAACAAGTTGTCAATTCCTATTTTAAAAAAGCACCCCATTTCAAATTGGTTTTTAATGGCTATGCATTAAATGTTTTTACAAAAAAGGCCGCCTGAAAATCAGACGGCCTAGTTTATTACTCGATATAAATCATTTTTATCGTTTGTATTCCATGTGGCGTTCGGAACCTGCATCCATATACACCAGAGCCACTGAGGCGGTTTCCTTCAATTGATATTGAATGACTGCCTGATTCCAGGTGCATAATTTCACTTACCATTATTTTCCCTTCTACATTGAAAACCTCCATTTGGACTTCCATCGATTCCTGTGCATGTAATCTTACCTGCGTATTATCATGGAAAGGATTAGGTTCATTCTGTTGTACCTGGAGGTACATTTTAGACATCCTTTCTGAAAATTCACCATTTTGATGGAAGGCTAAATTATAGGTCCAAAGATCCCGGGTGTAAAATTCCGGCTTCAAAGCACCATCGTTCAGCTTCACTAATTGTGATGGTTCAATTTCCTTCAACTTTCGGAATCTTAAATCAAACAACTTGCTACCTTTTTCCAAATCACCATTCCAACTAAACTGGATGGTACCATTTTGATAATCCTTCAGGTTGAAGTTTTCATCCACATCAACTGCATCGGTCGGAATTACTTCTCTCAAATCCAAAGCTTTACTGTCAAAATCGAAGGCGAATTGAACACCTGAAGCTTCAATTGTGCCAGGCAAATGGAAGGACACCAGATAATCACCCTTTTCTTCTATTAGATATTTAATGTCTATCTGTTCTACACTTCTATTGCCGGCCATCCCGGAAAGTGGTTCATTTCTGTAGTCTCCATTTACATCTCCAACTTTTACAGCCACAAAATCAAGGTCATAATAGCTATACGCAAGGTTGGTCATGTCAATGGTTTCTGGCAATGGAGTTGCAAATGGATTGTCCGGATCTGTAAATACATGTTTAGCATCCCAAATTCTCCATGAATTGTTGTGGGAAAAACCTATTTGTTTACCCAAAATCATTTTCCTCAATTCAACAATATCTGTAACGGTAATAGATCCTGAACGATTTACATCCGCTGCAATCATTGACTCAGGCGTTTCCAATCGTTTTTTCCCGAGGATGTGTTTTGCAGCCAACACAATGTCAAATGTGGTTACTCCATTTAACGGGTTTTCATTATTAACAGCACTGATGCTAATATTATCACCTGCTTCCAAACCATCAAATTCATAATTACCATCCTGGTCCACCATGATGGATTTGGATTTATCACCTGTCAGGTGCAACATCGTATGCTTTAGTACATCACCCCTGGATGTTTTTACAAATCCACCCAAATTGCCGGGAGGGCCGAATGGATTGTTACAAACCTGGCCGGGATCAGAAAGCACTACTGTAAGTGGTCCACAAGTAGCTGTATTGCCAAAAGTGTCTGACGCAAATACAAATACTTGTTTAATGGCACCGGCTAACAAGCTATCGCAATTAAAACTATTTGGAACAATTGAAAGCGTCACGGAGGAGCAATCATCAACCGGGGCACTTAGGACTACCATAGCAGAGTCTAATATGGCATTTCCAGTGGCATCCAAAGGCAACGAAATATCACCTGACACACAATTTAGCGTTGGTGGTTCTATTTCGGTAACGGTAAGGTTCACAATACACAAATCATTCACATTGCCACAAGTGTCTACTCCATAAAACCTGAAAATATGGTTTCCTAATGGATAGGTTCCTGAAGCATCTCCACTATCAGGATTATCCGCATATGGAGAATCATTTGAAATTGCAATTGGTCCGGAGCAATTATCGAGATACGTTGCGGTCAAATTGTCTATAAAAGACTCACAAATTCCCGGGTCAGTAACAATGGTATCTATCCTGGTTCCCGGGCATGATTGGACCCTGGGTGGAAGGCGATCCGCTATAAAATAACGCTGAACCACTGCTACTGCATTATCGCATTCATCAGCTATAGTGTAATACCTAAACAAGGTATCTTCACAAGTATTTTGAATTTCATCACGAAGATAGGTTACCAAAACCGGGCCTCCACAATTATCCATTTCACCCATTACCACAGCAGTATCTGGAGCAGGAACATCGTCCAAACAGGCATAGGTGCTGTCTGGGATTGGTAATGCAGTAGGTGCTGTGATATCGATCAAATCAACATTCCAAAAAACGGTATCCCTGTTGTTGCAATCATCAACCAGTATCCATCGGTAATGATATGTTTCCAAAATTGGACAAACTCCGGGTAGCGTATCAACTACTGGCGCATCGCTGGTGAATTGAGCACCACAATTATCTTCTGCCATTAAAACCGGTACCATAAAGGTTTCGCCACATTCTATAAATGTATCAGATGGCATATTTAATACAACAGGAGGAATGGTATCCAAAATGGTAACATTTACAAAAAATGTATCCGATACATTTCCACATACGTCCTCAGCAATGTAACCTCTGATTAATTGATAATCATTGGGGCAACTGCCCGGGATGGAGTCATTATATACTTCTGTTACGGTAAAACTATTGCAAAAATCCTCTGCCTGAGGCACCAACGCATTTACCTGACCTGCACATTCAAGCATTGTATCTAAGCCTCCTATTGGACTCAACCAGGTTGGCGGAGCAGTGTCAATTACGGTTATCACCTGGCTAAAGCTTGTATCTTCCAGACTACACCATTCTAAAAAAGTGTAGGTCCTAAATATCTTTTGATCACATCCACTGGTAAAAACAGAGTCTTTTACACTTCTTCCCCATAGCTCACAATCGGCCATTACAGTCGGCACTCCTGTACTTAGGGTATCTAGATCAACCGGACAATAAACAGTAATATCTGCGACCGGGGTAAATACTGATGCAGTTGTATCAACAATAGTAATCTGTTGAAGACAAGATGCAGTTAAACCACTTAAGTCAACCGCCGTCCATGTTCTGTCTACCGTTCCAACCCCACACATATTTAAGCCGGAAGTAT
>JAGQWW010000023.1 GCA_020436955.1 Saprospiraceae bacterium
GAATTCGAGAAAGTAAGTCAGAGCAAGCAATGTGGTCATTGATCTAATTCTAGGGATAGTAAATAAATTAAGTTGTATTCATTAGCCGAAAAAATTCAATAATGAATTGCTCAATACAAGTGCCTTTAAATCTTACTTCAGCTTTTTAATCCTTGAATTAAAAAGCTTTAGAATTATTGATATGAGATAATTATTTATGTGACTAAATTGAAAATCACTTGATTCCGACTTGATATTGTTTCTAAATTTGGTTTAAAGCAATTAGGAAATATAAGGTATAATGAGATATTTATTTCTTACAATTATTATGTTATTTTTTCTCCAAGTAAATGCCCAGCGCAAATATAAATTGGACTCTGATAGATCTCATCCTGATTTTATCTTTCATAGTAGTCTTGGGTATGTTCCTGAAGGAGTTGGGTATCTGAATAAAGTTCAATTCGAATACTATTCTAATCCTAATTATACCTATGGATTATCTTTAAATTATTTGTTTCAAGGGTATAAAAACGGTCCTGAAAGTTTTATTAACTGTAACTCAGGTTTGTTTGAAAATTCAAGGGCTACTCAAGAGTTTATATATCTTTCAATTCCATTGAGTTATCATTTTAGTCAAGGTAATTTCAAAGACTTTATTACTTTTTCAATTGGACCAAGTTTGGGATTTCACAATTTTCCAAAGGAGTTTATACAATCAAGAAAAGGATTTTTATTTACAAGTAGCTGTACTGAAGCAGTTTATACTAGAGAGTTTTTCACTGCCATTGACATGCAGCTAGATTTCAACTTCAGATTTGGAGCAAGGTCCGGTATTTTTCTTGGAGGTAATTTCTTATTTATCTCTAAGGAAACCCCAAAGCGAGCCCTCAGGATAGGGTATCTAGTTGATATTTTCTAATGCACAACTAGTGTTAATCATAATACATTCAAAAAAAGCTATGAAATTTTTTTTCAACTTAATCTTCTTCTCTTTTTTTTCCATTTGTTCACTCTTTTCCCAAAACGAGGCAAGGGTGAATGATGATCTCAGTTTTTCTCCTTTTAGAACTTTTTTTGCTACTGGTTATTCTTTTGATGATAGAAAAGGTATTCAACATAAAGTCCGAACTGAATACCTGATAGACGAAAAATATAGCTTTGGTGTAGGAATCAGCATTTTTGATGATGAATTTAGATATAAAAACCAGGCAGTAGAATCTATAAACTATGACATATATTCCGGCAATTCGAACTGCCCTGCCATGCAACATTTTTATTCTCTTCATCTGCTTGCAAGTTATTATCTGGTAGCTCCCAATAAGAAATTTACATTAGGCGTAACTGCCGGTAATATGTTTGTATGTCATAAATACCCTAGACTAAATATCTCCAGTAATAGTAATGAAGAACAAAAAATAAGCAGCTCTCAGGAAAGAACTAAAATTAAACTTGGACTGGATTTTCAGGTACTTGCCCAATTCCGATGGGGACACAGAGTAGGTCTTTTTACAGGATGGAACACGTTTTATATTGCCCCCGAATTAAATTCAGTAGTTATGGCTGGGGTTTCAGTACGATTTGGCCCTCCAGAATAAAAAAATCTTCCCATTTACCTATTTACCTATAAATCTTAAGAACGAGCTACCCTTCCCCCCCTCAAGCTTCCCCCCCTCAAGGGAGCGCAAAAGTTCTTCATCCCCCATCTCCGATCCCCAATCCCCCATCCTCCATCCCCCATCCTCCATCTTTCATCTTCAATCCCCCCTCTTCATTTCAAAAAACAACTCATTCCCCATCCTGGGAGGAATCGACAAATCGGTTATTTCCATTTGAATAATGTCAAAGTGTGGGGAAAATAACGCCAGGTACTCAGCCTTCGTACCTCCAAATGGTGGGCCAGGCCTGTCAAATACAGAAGCAAAAAGTAATCCTACCAAACGCCCACCCGGACGGAGCAGGTCTTTCATTTTTAAAGTATAATTCTTTCGAAGGGCAGGGTCCAAAGCACAGAAAAAGGTTTGCTCGATGATGTAATCGAAGGTGTCTTCAATCTTGAAAAAATCTCCGATTATCAATTGGTCCCGTGGAAAGTCTGGGACCATTTCCAAAAAGTATTCAAGCGCATGTTCAGCCCAATCGCATACATATACCTGCTCGAATCCTTGTTTCATAAGCCAGGCAGCTTCGTGCGCTTTCCCGGCACCGGGGATTAAAATTTTAGCATCACGGCTTACCTTTTCAAAATACAGTTTGATAGCTGGAGAAGCGTATCCAATATCCCACGGAATCGTGCCGCTAATATATCTGTCATCCCAATAAGACGCATTCAATTTCATAATCCTTCAGTTTTTTATGGTATTTATCCTCAAATGCTTTTGCTGGTCCCAATTTATGCAGTGATACTACGCAAAAATTTTATTTTCGTGGGCGGCAATGCCCGTCCGCGAATATGATTAACCAAATAACATTTTACATGAAACAAATTTTTGGCTTATTTGTCCTCATCGTATTGGCAATTTCTTGTCAAAATAATGAGCAAACTACAAAAACTGAAAATCCAGTGATACCGGTAACTTATCCAAGTACTGAAAGAGATACCTCCGTGGTGGAGGATTACCATGGTACAGCTATTGCTGACCCTTACCGATGGTTGGAAGTGGATACCGCAGCTGAGGTGGAAGCATGGGTGAAAGAAGAAAATAAAGCAACCCAGTCTTACCTTTCTCAAATCCCTTATCGCAATGCCATCAAAGAGCGTTACGAAGAGCTTTTTAACTATCCTAAGCTTTCTTCCCCCTTCAAAGCAGGAGAATATTACTTCTTCTATAAAAATGATGGCTTACAAAACCAATCGGTTATTTATTACCAGAAAGGATTGGATGGTACGCCAGAGGTTTTCATTGACCCGAATGTCATTTCTGAGGATGGAACTGCTTCCATCAATCTGGTAGGCTTTTCCAAGGATAATAAATATGTAGCGGTTTCCCGTTCCGATGCCGGTTCAGACTGGCAAAAGTTGATGGTAATGGAAGTAGCGACCAAAAAGGAATTGGCAGATGAACTCAACTGGGTGAAATTCTCAGGAGCATCCTGGTACAAGGACGGATTTTTCTACAGCCGCTATCCGGCACCTGCAGAAGGCACAGAATTATCCGGCAACAATCAGTACCATTCAGTTTGGTACCATAAGTTGGGTGACTCACAATCAGACGATAAACTGGTTTTTGAAAATAAAAGCCGTCCAGAAATGTACCATATGGCTATGGTAACGGAGGATGAAAAGTTTGCAGTAGTGATAGCAGCGCCTGGTACTGATGGATATGCAACACATGTGAAGGACCTGGAAGCAGATGGACCTTTCAAGGAAATCTTCCCTGGATATGCCAACAAGAGTACAGTCGTTCATAACGTTGGAAGTAACTTGCTGGTATTGACGGATATCGACGCTCCCAACTATCGTTTGGTAGCGGTAGACTTTAATAATCCGGCGAAAGAAAACTGGAAAGAAATAATTCCAACATCCGAGAACTTGCTTCAAGGTGTGAATACAGGTGGAGGTTACTTGTTTGCCAATTACCTTCAAAATGCAACTGATCGTTTCTACCGAATGAATTACGATGGAACTGCCAAAGAGGAAATTAAATTACCCGGTACCGGTTCTGCTGGTGGATTGGGTGGAAGAGAAGAAGATAAGACCTTGTTCTATACGTTTACTTCCTTCATTTATCCGCCTACCATTTTCAAATATGATGTAGCGACAGGTGCTTCAGAGCCTTTCTTCAAGACAGAATTGAAGTTTAATCCTGCAGATTACGAAGAGAAGCAAGTGTTTTACAAAAGCAAGGATGGAACTGATGTTTCCATGTTTATTGTACATAAGAAAGGACTGGAAATGAATGGTCAAAATCCGGCATTCCTGTACGGATATGGTGGATTTAATGTCAGCCTTACGCCATGGTTTAGTGCGTCAAGAGTGATTTTGTTGGAAAATGGTGGTGTGTTCGCTGTTCCAAATCTTAGGGGTGGTGGTGAATACGGTGAAGAATGGCACAAAGACGGAATGTTGCTGAAAAAGCAAAATGTATTTGACGATTTTATCGCCGCAGCTGAATATCTGATCAAAGAAGGGTATACGGAATCTTCTAAATTGACGATTTCAGGTGGTTCGAATGGTGGACTTTTGGTGGGTGCTTGTATGACACAGCGTCCTGATTTGTTTGCAGTTGCCCTGCCTGCAGTAGGTGTGATGGATATGTTGCGTTACCACAAATTTACAGTAGGTAAAGGATGGATTCCTGAATATGGAAGTTCTGACGACCCTGAGCATTTCAAAAACCTGCTTTCTTATTCTCCATACCACAACCTGAAAGAAGGAACTGTTTATCCGGCTACTATGATTACCACGGCAGACCACGATGACAGGGTAGTGCCGGCGCACTCCTTTAAATTTGCTGCAGAACTACAACGTTGTCATGCAGGTGATAATCCTGTTTTGATCAATATCGCAGTAGATGCTGGCCATGGTGCAGGCAAACCTACTTCCAAAATAATTGAAGAACAATCTGACATGTGGTCATTCGTATTTTACAATACCAATACCCCTGTTAAGTACTTTAAAGGATAAAAATAGGTCATCCCAAAAGGAAAGGATGGATCGGTTTTCCGGTTCATCCTTTCTTTTTTTAATTTCGGCGGCGATTTGATTAAGGTCTATGCAAGTGATAAAGGACAAAACACTATGGTTTATTTTGGGGGTAACGATAGTCATTCGTGTGCCTTTGTTTTTTCCTACCGTCATCGACCATGATGAGTCTACTTATCTGGTAATTGCCAATGAATTGCTTAAAGGCAAGGTACTTTACGAGGACCTGATCGACCTCAAACCACCTGGTGTTTTTTGGTTTTTTGCTGCTATTCAATGGGTTTTTGGAAAGTCCATTCTTTTGGTTCGGTTTATTGATGCCTTGCTTATTGGAGGGTCTGCTTACCTATTATTTCGCATGCAAAAGCGTTTTGGAGGTACGAATTCCCAAGGCTGGTTTGCTGCTTTGATTTTTATTTCCGGTACCACCTTCCATCATTTCTCCTTATCTTTTAACAATGAGCATCTGATGGTTTTTCTGACCCTGGTGGGATTTAGTTTCCTGTTGAAAAAAGATAATTATCTCAATGCTTTTCTATGCGGACTTTGGGTAGGTCTTGGTTTTATAGTCAAGTATCTGGTGCTTTTTGATATTACAGCGCTGGGTTTATTTTTTCTGGTTATGACCTGGCAAAAAACAGGTTCCTTCCAGGAGGTTTTGAAATGGGCTTTTATGAAAGGAGGACTTATGCTTTTAGGATTTCTGGTAGTTCCCATTTTGACCTTTTTGTACTTCTACTGGGGGGAGCATTATGATGCTTTCCATTTTATCACCTTTGTAGCCCCCGGCAATTATGCAGAAAAAGTAGGCTGGTTGGCAAGACTTCGATATTTCGTTGATTTTAATGTTGCTTACCTGATTTACCTTCCTTTTTTCTATTGGATGTTATTTAAAAAAGGAGGTGATAATAACTTTAAAGCGCTTAAATTACTAGGGTGGATTTGGTTCTTTTTTACCTTACTCGCAGTACAAGCAACCGGGAAGATGTTCCCACATTATTACCTGCAAATTCTTCCGGTTGTCGCCCTTTTGGCAGGCAGCAGTATCAAGTATATTTCATTTTTTAAAAGAATAGAAAAAGTAAAATGGGCTGGTTTGAAAGGATTCCAACTTGCGATTGGTGTCTTTATGCTTGTTGGAATGGGCTTAAACTTTTTTGAGGTCACCCTAAAAACAGATTACGCGAAAAAGATATTTAATTGGCTGGAGCCCAGATTGAAGGAAGGAGCGTTGTTTTACCCGGCCAATACTTCCCAGATTTTGTATTACCTGACAGATCAATCACCTTTGACCCCTTATGTGCATGCAACTTTAATGATTCAGGAAGGGCATGTTCGAACCCTTGAGATTGATGTCGACTATTGGATAGATTCCATCAAGCAAAAATCTCCTCTGTATGTAGTGGTCGAAAATGAATACGAGATTGAGTCTTTCCGACAGTATCTTGATTCAAATTATGAAGTGGTTAAATCATTTGATGATAGATTTCATATTTGGCAACGGATACGGTAAATTTCCTCTGAAATAAAAACACAACCATGAAAAAGATTTTGTTTTTAGCTCTTGCGGCTTTTTTGACACAATTCGCTTTTGCTCAACAACCTGCTGAGGATTGGGCGCACAAAAATCCTTTGACAGATAGTATAGCAGGTATTAATCTGGCTGGAGCCTACGATTTGTTGAAAGGAAGAGATGGAAAGGATGTGATAGTGGCAGTGATTGACGACGGAGTAGACGTAGATCATGAGGACCTAATCAATGTGATGTGGACCAATGAAGATGAAATTGCCGGAAATGGAATTGACGACGATAACAATGGCTATGTTGACGATATACATGGCTGGAATTTCATGGCTGCACCTGATGGAAAGACTTATTATTTTGACCAGGCAGAGGTCACACAGATTTATCAAATGTGGAGAGAAAAATATGACGATGCTGATGCTTCAACCCTTAATAAAGATGAATTGCGTGAATACGAAATTTACCTGGAAGCCAAAAAAGGTCATGAAGAAGGTTATGCAGCTGCTGTGGAACGCTGGGAGTTGGTGAAAGATACAAATGCATTGGTCCAAACCATGCAAAATTTAAATGCCCGAGTTTCTTCCGGTATTGAATGGTCACAAGAGGCACTCGAAAGTATGGAACCTCAAAATGCCCTTGAAGAACGTGTTCAAACCTTTATGGCAAGCCTGGGGGCGGAAAGATTTGATTCCATGGAAGAGATGATCACCTACATTCGTCAGCGTCTGGGCCGAATATATACCGGTGCTTTCAATAATGTTGAATTTGCCTACAATGCAGATTATTATCCACGAAAAATGGTTGGCGACAATCCGGCCATAGCCAATGAAAGCAACTACGGAGGCCCTACCATTTATAATGCACAACCCGAATATGCTTCAAGAGCAATAGCTTCTCACGGTTCTCATGTGTCTGGTATTATTGCTGCCGAACGCAATAATGGAAAAGGGATGAACGGAGTCAGCGACCATGCTAAAATTATGATGGTTGGAGCAGTACCAAGTAGTGGAGATGAAAGGGATAAGGACGTAGCCAATGCTATTCGCTATGCTGTAGATAATGGTGCTTCCATCATCAATATGAGTTTTGGTAAACTCATGTCTCCGCACAAGCCTGCCGTTGACGCAGCTTACAAATATGCAGAAGACCATGATGTGTTGATAGTGCACTTGTCTCATAATTTCGCAACTGATATAGATTCGACCTATTATTATCCGATTAGAAAGGCATTGAATGGTTATGTGCCGCAAAATGTAATCAGAGTAGGTAATTCTACCTGGAACATGGATGATCATCTACCGGCTGCTTCGTCAAATTATGGAGCCGAATTGGTTGATGTTTTTGCACCGGGTACCCAGATTTATTCCACGGTGCCGGATGATAAGTATGCATTTTTTACCGGTACCAGTATGGCAACGCCTTGTGTGGCAGGACTGGCGGCTTTGTTGCGGTCTTATTTTCCTGATTTGACCGCAGTAGAAACTAAGCAAATCATTAAAGATAGTGTCTTTAAAATAGATTGGGAGGTCATCCGTCCTGGTGTAAGAGACAAGGTACCTATGACAAGATTGTGCAACACAGGTGGGGTGGTTAATGCCTATAATGCTGTAAAATTGGCATTGGAGAGAGAAAAAGAGTAGCGCGGAAGATATATTATTGTTAATTTTATATTTAAAATTTAACAATATGGCCGAGTACAAGGTCGTCTGTGTCACTAAACAAAGAATCCTGGCCACTAAAACCTCGAAAAAAGAGGCAGAAAGATTGGTTCGCAATCATCGTGATGAATATGGTCATGAAGTGACCTATTTTGAAACGACTGAGGTAGAAGAAAAACCAACCGGTAAGGAACTTATTAATGACACCGTTGCAAACGCCGTCGAAATCCCTATTAATGATGAAGAAGAATAAACTTTTTCTTCTGCTATTGTTCCTGAGTTTGTCTTTTGGTGCAAAGAGCCAACAAGTGGACTGGGGACATGGAATAACTATGTCAGTTAGTTTTCCGCAGAAATTCAGATTCATTGTTTCGTACAATGTCAATGCCCAAACCAGTTGGAGATTTTCCGATGGAGTAGGGTTCAATCCTATTTTGGATGCCAAAGTTTCCATTTTCAAAAACCACCTGGGGAGTTCGGTTACCCGGACCTTTGCAAAATGGCTCAATGCGAATATTGCCCTTTCTTATGGAGGAGTTTTTTCCGGTAAAGAACGGCATTCGGAGAGTTTCCTGCCGATTTTTACCACCACTTACGCCAATGCCTTAAACAACCGCTATAAGTGGAATTTTGGATTTTCTACCTCTTACATTTTTCACCTGGGACTGGTTGATAAACATGTACCTACCCAAAAATTGGGCAACCTGCTGGTGTCAGCCGGAGATTTGTACCTGGTTTATTATAATGATGGGGGCCCGGTCTTGAAATTTTTCGGGGATGGTGAAGACCGTTATTGGACCGGAGGTATAGGTATCGGATATACCCATTGGGATAATGGAAACCGCCATCAATTCGAGATAGCTTTTGATAAGTTTACCGGATTTGAAAAGCATGCTTTCGAAGCGACCGGACTTTTGTTTATCGACAATGTCATCTACAAAGATCTGGAACAAATCAGCTATACCACCGGTCGTACCAGCTTCAAATATCTGAATTATCAATATGGCGTTGGAGTTTCTGCCAACATTTGGAATCTTCCCTTTGATCTTCAGGATCTTCTGCATCGTGATGTGTCCAACAACCCTTATCATCACAAGATAGAAAACCAATATATCGATGCTGAATTTTATAAATTTTTCAACCTATGAAAAAGCTAATATTCCTCGTGTTGGTAGCGTCGGCAATTTGGTCCTGCAAGACAGAAAAATATATCAGTAAAGGATATTTCAATACCCGTGCAATGCCGGCTACGGAGACTTATTTCATTACGGATATACGACCTCTTTTGGATCCTAATTTTCAGATTGATACCAGTCTGCCTAAGCTTACGGATAATTCGCTCAATTATTTTCAATGGAAAACGGTTCGATACAATAAGCCGATAACAAAGGTCCAAACTAGAAATGGGGTCCTTGATACCATCGATTACAATGAATCTTTTTCAAGTTTTAGAACCCTTGAAAACCATACCATTGACAATTTGAGTCCTGAAAGCAGGCATTATTTGCTCGGCGCAAAAAACGTTTTCAAAAATTACCTTTTTTTCCTGGATGATTACCGTTGTATTTATCTAAGTGAAGACGATGACAGAAATAATGGTAGCCTGGGTGATTTATACCTTCATTTTGACAAACAGTATAAACCATTCAAGGATGCAAATGGCAGTCAAAAACAGATGCTAAGGGGGTATTACACAAAAGATGGAGATGAAATCTTTTTTGACTTTGAATTTGACAAGCATTTTTATGTAAAGGCAACTATTGAAAATTCAGACAGGATTAGATTCGATAGTATTTATGTGCCGGAGGAAAAACGGGTTAAGAATATTGGCATGAACGCTGAATTTTTTGCCTTTAAGGATCTTGTTTCCAATACAGCATTACCTATTTTTGAACGCCCACAGGAGGGAGATGTGGTGAAAGATGACCATTTTTCCTTGTACTTTGGATTTTTGAATAACGGCCCCAATGAAAAGGATCGCAATGATTTACATAAGGCCATTATTGAAAAAACAGGAAATCTCCCCCCAAACAGTAAGCTGAAAATCCTGGATATAACCTATAATCTCGATGAGGTATCAAACCCAATCAGAACTTACAGGTTTATAGTACAGACCGATGGAATGAATCAGCCAAAGGTTTATACTGTTGAAGAGGAACTCAGGTTGGAGTTTGAGGATATGGGTGGCTTCTTCAATATGTTGAGAAGTGATGATAATAAACGTCAGGAACGCAGGTCTCAAATGAGTACCTGGTAAAACAACAAAATATGATGGTGGAAATGCCGGAAATGGTTACAGCAACATTTGCTCCTTCTTCAAGAGTTTGGGTTTATTTGGCTTCCAGAGATTTGACTTCAGAAGAGGTGCAGGCCATTGAGCCTGTGCTAAATCAATTTACCCAGCAATGGGTGAGCCATAATCGTCAGCTCAAAGCAGCAGGTAAAGTCCTTTACAACCGCGCCCTTGTATTGATGGTCGATGAAAGTCAGGCAGGAGCCAGTGGTTGTTCCATCGATTCCTCCGTTCACTTTATTGAAAGCCTTGGCAATCAGGTAGGGGTTAATTTCTTTGAAAGATTTGCATTTGGTGCAAAACTGGATGATGGCGTGAGGTTTTTCAATCGGGAAGAATTTAAAAATGCCTACCAAAACGGTTTGGTTACCAACGAAACACTTGTCTTTGACAACCTGGTCAATTCAAAGGAAAGTCTTGAAGCAAAAGGATGGATGCCTTTAGAAAAGACCTGGCTAAAAAGAATGGTTTAATCCTGTTTTTATCCTGATTGATAGAATTTCTTTTAGACCTGTCATTTTTGCTTGCAAATTGTAGGCAATAAACGAAAATTATGTTTGGAAAAGTAAAAAAATGGCTGGGTATTGAAGGCGTAAAAGTTGAGCTGCAGATCCCGACAGAAGTTCCTTCAAAAAGAGAAGCAATTGATGGGGTACTGCATCTTTATTCGCTGAGCGATCAAACCGTAACCAGACTTAGAGTTAAGGTTATCGAACGTTATAAAAGAGGTAGAGGTAAGGAAACCCTTACCGACGAATATACCATCGGCACCATCGAATTGGACCAGGAATTTCATATCAAGGCAGAAGAGCCCCTCATGGTAGAGTTCAGTGTCCCCTTCAAAGTAACCAAATCTGATATGGAGGAGCTGGGCGACCGCAATTTCCTATTGAAAGGAATTGTATCGCTGGCAAAAACAGCTTATAAAGTAAGTTCAGATTATAGGGTAGAGGCAGAAGTGGAGGTAGAGGGAGTAGCCCTTGATCCATTTGACACCAGACCTATCCTGATAAAATAATTTTATTCTGCTGCCTTGGCTTTTGCCTCCAGTTCGCGAATAATCTGTTCGTCTGACTTTCCAAGATTGTTTAGCATGACCTGTGCCGATTCTGCGAAAGGATGGGTTGGATAATCCTTTAAAAATGCTTCATAAGCAACCTTGGCTCTGTCATAATCTTTCAAATCATTGTCATAGGTAAAGGCTTCACTAAACCTGGCGTCTCCGGCTTTTGGACTTTCAGGGTAATTGGTATAGACCCATTTAAATAATTCCAAGACTTTTTGTGTCTGATTCAAATTGCGTGCAATAGTAGCAGCGTCGATCAAAAAGTTAGGGCTTAGACTATCTTTTGGCAGGGCTATAGCATAATTTTCACAGGCCGGGATAAAAGAATAAGCAACTTTTGGGTTGAAATCTCCTGACTCCCCATTGAAGATTTTTTCTGCAAATCCTTTGATTCTCTCTTCTACAGGTGGTAAGCCGTCAAGGGTATTTTTATAAATGGATAGAGCAGGTAATTCAGGATAATTTTTTAAAAGACCTTGTCTTAAAATGCTTGCCTGGGTCGGCTTTTGTAAATCTTTTTCCCAAAGATCAGCATAGGCAGCAACTACGTCCTCTCTTCCATCAAAGCTTGAATTATTTTTAAGGAGTTCCATTACCCATTCCTGACCTGATTCGGCTTTACCTGCTTCAGTGATCGCAGATAGCGTCGAAAGTATCAATTCACTGTCCATTCCACCATTTTGTTCCATGGCTTCATTAGTAGCTAAAATCAGGTCGTTGTAATTTTTTAAAGAAGGATCTGTTTTGAATGCTTCCATAGCACCTTTGACAGGACCATTTTCGGCATTATTTCGACAAGCTGAAAAAATTATCAAGGCAAAAAGGAAGTATAGCAAGGTTCTCATTTCTAAATATTTTGGGCAAAGGTAAATAAGCGCCCGATTTATATTTCAAAAAATGAAAACGATTTTAGCCGTTTGGCTTACCTCGGGATGTATTCGTAACAACCAATATCAGGGTTGGAAGGATCACGCATTACTCCGTCCAAATCTACATCCAGACCAGGAATGGGTACCGCTTGTTCTTCTGCAATGGATAGCGTGTCCAGATGGTAATCGTCATCTTCTACAGCATAGAATATGGCATCCTGACCACTGGCATTGACACAAGGATTGCAAAACTGGAAGAAATCCGGATGTCCTCCTCGGGTTGGATCCAGCAAATCACGCACCTTCACGATACAATTTTCAAAATTGTAATTAAAAGCGGCATTGTTGATTCCAAAATCAGTTAAGGATATCTCATCGTTTCGACTGCCAAATACAATGGAGTTTTGGAAATCAACATTCAAACCATAAGCGTTGACATTGTCACAAAAAGGAGGGTCATAACACACTCCATTGGATAATGACACTGCGGGTGCATCTACGCCATAACTCGCGAAAGTGCAATATTTGAAATTGTATCTTCCGCCAAATGCTACTTGCAAAGAACTGGCGCCGTTGGAATGGACAAGGGTATTATTAGCAAAAATAGTAGAATGAATACCGGCCAGTCCTACACTTCCAGTATTGTAAATCTGACAATTATTAAGCGTCAAAACTGCATTTGAATCAACAGCAACACCTAAAATTGAATTTTTTAAAGTGGTATAATTGAAGATATTACCAAAACTTTTGTTGTCAATGATAATGCCTGACCACTGGCCGGAACGGTTTTCAAATGCTTCCTCCAGTCTGTCACCTTGTATAATTACCGGTTGGTCGACGGTGCCGTTTATCTGCAATCTGCCATCTTCCAGAACGATGATTACTCCATCGTTATAAATACCCAATTGGGTACTTCTGGTTATCCCACCATGCACATAAATCCGTGTTCCAGCAGGTATTTTCAACAAACAATTATCAATAGCCAAAATACCATAGATGACATAGGGCTTAGGATCATCCCAGGTCACTTCTGAAGCGGTACAAGGCGACCAAATTCCGCCTCCTCCAAACCTGCTGGGGAAATAATTTGCATTTTGGCCCCAGGCTTCCAGGTGTACTATCTGGCTTTCACCATTGGTTTCAAAAAGTATTTGCTCTTCAATCACAAAAGGACTGATGGATAGTGGAGCATCGGGATCAACGGTCACTTCTGCGAAAACATAAATACTATCGCGTGCATTGATTTCAACGCCTTCCTGTACATTACCGGGAATACCATCTACATTAATAAAAAACTCAGCCCCAGTATGATTTTCCAAGGTAATGCGGTTGATCTTGATAGGACGGTCATGTCGATTGTAGACTTTGAAAAATCGCGTAGCAGAACCTAATTCAGTAAAGACAGTATCGAACCGAAGGGTATCTAATGAAAATTCGAGACCGGCACCCTGGTCGGTGATGAAGTTTTCCTCAGGACGGCAATTTTGCAAAAACAAGGTACCGAAAACAAGGAGGACTAAAATAGGAAAGTATGAAAAAGCGCTGCTGCGAGTCATTTTTACGAATTCAGATTAAGGGGTAACTATGCTACGGGAAAGCGTGAGCGAAGATGCAGGTCCCAGGCAAAATATCAAATCTATAACGCTTAAATTTTCCATGAAGCCTTGATTTGCTTCAAAAACTTGTCCGTAAGCTGTCAAATTGAAAGTTGGATCCTGCATTTTTACTTTAGGTGAAATTTGATTTCTCAAATCAGCATAGTCGGAAGAAGGTTCTTTTTCAAAATCAGTTGTCGTTTGAAAGGTTTGTGGATTGCCCAATAAGACAAAGATTTTTTCCATCAATTCCAGGTTGAAATCCCAAAGGAATTCATAAGGTTTTTTATAAAACGGAATCAAATCATCCTGATAAAATTCAAAATAGGGAGCACTGTTGTAGGCTGTTTTGATGGAACGCCAGTGCTGGGTTTGCCAGTCATTATCATTGGCAATTTTGATATCCTTGATCGAAGTGCCGCTGTTTTTTCCCTTTAATAAAGGTATGGATAATCTTCTTGGACCCATACTGGTTCCAATCATACTCCGATTGCGGAAACTACCCTTGGAATAATTTTCGTGGGCCTCCAATCGCACTTCCTTGTACAAATACCATTTGCTGATATACTGGATACAGGGCAAATATTGAATCTCGACAATCGCCTTTTCAATCATATCTTTTTAAAATGGAAGGTTTGGACCTTGGATAAGCTGTATCCAGAAACTTTCCAAAAGGTCCGGAGCTTGAAATATGGAATACAATACAAAAAATACAATGCCATAGACAGCACCATAAAAGTGTGCATTGTGGGCGATATTATCACCACCTCGTTTGGACATATAATTGGAATACCACAAATAGGCAACTACCATCAAAATAGCGGGTAGTGGAGGGAAAATGAACCATTGCCATGGTGCAATCATGACATATCCAATAAGGGTGGCTGAAGTTGCTCCGGAAGCACCGAGCGCACCATAAGCCGGATTATTTTGATGCTGTGCATAGTCAACCAGTGAAGAAAAAACAATGGCTGACAGATAAAATAAGACAAATATTAAATGGCTCCACTGACCACTGAAAGTTGCGAAAATATGCTCTACAACGGTTCCAAACTGAAACAAAACAAACATATTGATCAGAAGGTGATTCCAATTGGCATGTACAAAACCATGGGTAAGAAACCTGTAATATTCACCCCTGTTTTTGATGGCAAAAGGGTACAACATAAGTTGTCTTTTCATATCTACCCGCTCAAATCCATAGTAGGAGATTAGTGCAGTTACGATGACGATAATGATTGTCATATAGATTGCTTTTAGCAGCTGTTTATCTTTGTATTTTTCAAAAAAAGGAAAAAATCTCAAATCGCACCCAACCCCAATGTAATTTATTTCGTGATGGTGGTAGAACGATGCATCTAAGATTTAATAGCAATACCTTAAAAAATTAAAAAAATCCATATGCGAAAACTGATATTTTTATTTCTAACCATCCTGGCATTTTCAGGAATAAAGGCCCAAAATACCTATCCGGTGACTGTATTGGGTTTTATCATCGATGCCAATGGCAATGCGATTGCCAACCAGGATGTGAATCTATACACAGACTCTGTTTTTAATTTCAACTACAATAATACGGTTGCAACAGATGCCAACGGAATTTTTAATGATCAATTTGATGTACCCGTTAATGTTCAATTTGGCTTTCTAATTGCTGAAACTGCAGATTGTAATGGTTTAAATCTTGTTGAATTTGGATTCTGGCAATCGGGTACTGATACCATAGTCTATAATTTCATTTTATGCGACACTACAGGAACAGGAAATGGTCCGGATAGTTGCTTTGTCGATGTCATTTGTGACCCGGATGGATCACTGGGAGCCATCGCTTTTGGAATGCCACCTTTTTCTTACCAATGGGGCTCAGGTGATACAACAGAAATTATCTTTCCACAAGATACCGGGCTTTACTGTGTGACAGTTACAGACGCTACCGGATGTGAGTCGGAAGGTTGTTTATATTTTGGAGGTAATAATCCAAATGGTCCTGATTCTTGTT
>JAGQWW010000239.1 GCA_020436955.1 Saprospiraceae bacterium
AACCACTTGAACCTAATTTTTTTGTCGCATTTCAAGCACGGATGTTTCAAAAATCCGAAATTGCATGTACTTTTGACGGACAAAACTACTGATACGCCCAAATAAACCGATGTTCAAAAAGGTAATTCAACTTCCTTACTTACAGCTACTCCTATATGCTATTTTTTCTTTAGGAGCCTTGCTTGTAATCTTCACCCCGGAGATTCCTCTCTTGAAGTGGTCCGCAAATTACGGGTTTCAGATAATGTTATTTTATCTCGCTGCAGGTTTTGTATTCTTACTTTCAAACCTCAACAAGTGGATGTTTACCAGTTTTGCCTGTTGTGCCGGTCTTTGTATGTTTCTCAACCAACAATCAGCCAGCCCATTCCCTACTTCCTCAAATGATGTACTGGGAATCAAAGTTGCACATTTTAATCTGGAACAATCCACGGATGATTTAGATGTATCTTTTCAAATCATTAAGGGTATCAATGCTGACCTTGTTTCCATCCATAGCATGAATGATGAATCAAAATGCAGCTTAGATAGCCAGTTCTTAAAAAAATACCCTTACTACAAAATATTACCATCCAATCAGAAAAACGGTTATTGTATGGGGGTATTTTCCAAATTACCCATTTCATACATCGATACCTTTCAATCTGAACACACCCCTCATATTATTGGATGCATTGATTGGATGGAAAAGGATTTCTGTTTTATCAATCTTCGTTCTGCCGGTAATGACAAGACGGATTACCTTGCTTTACAAAGACATTTTCTGGAGGTGAGTAAAAAAGTGAGCCTGGTAAGTTCACCTATCCTGACCTGGGGAGAGTTTGACGCCGTTCCCTGGTCAAGTGAATTTTCTACCCTTTGTAAAAATGGAAATTTAGCTGTCAGCGATCAGGGGCCAAAACCCAGCCTGCCCAATGGAATGGTGAATATATTTTCACCGCAAATGCACCATATTTTGTATTCACCGGAATTTACCTGTACAGATTTTCGAACCATCTCCGGTCCCCATTCTCCACAATTTGGTATCTTGGGTAGCTATCAGCTAAACAATCCAAGACATGAACTTTCCCAAGTTATTCGCTAGTTTTTTGTATGCCTGGAAAGGCATCATACTCCTAATTCGGAGTGAGCAAAATGCCTGGGTACACTTGTTGGCTACTCTTCTGGTCATTGTTTTTGGATGCTATTTTAATATTTCAAATGGTGAATGGATTGCAGCTATTCTATGCATCGTTTTGGTCCTTTCTGCTGAAGGATTTAATACCGCACTTGAGAAATTGACAGACCTTATATCTCCTGATACCCATCCTTTAGCCGGACAGGTAAAAGATTTGGCAGCAGGGGCAGTATTAATAACTGCAATCGGTGCATTTATCGTTGGCCTCATCATATTTCTACCCTATTTTCTTAAATTTTTCCAATAATACCCGGTATGGCAACATTTTGGTAGCCTGAAGCGTAATATTTCCTCCTTCGCCCAGGATTATAACCCAAGAACCATGACTGCAACAAGAATCCTTGCTTTCTTTGTTTTTTTATCCACCTCTTTTCAAATTGCTGCCCAGCAAAATATTGAATGGAGAACAGACTCCTACGCAGGCATCAATAGCATTTATTTAAATCCTTCCTTTTCCAGTCAATTTCCTTTGCGATGGGACCTCAATCTGGCGGGTATCGGATTTCTAGTAGAAAACAATTATGCATACTTCAGAAAGGCATCCAATCTGGAATTCCTAAGAAAAAGGGATAACCTTGAAATCCAGTTTGCGCCTGATTTGCAGGAGAGCGGAACCCAGCCGGACCCGGAAGCTATTGTTTTGGATTTTTATCAAGGCAACCAGACAAGGTATGCTATGATCAACCAGCGCCTGGAAGGGCCTTCATTTCTTTTTAAAATTGATGAATATAATTCAGTAGGGTTCTTTACAGGATTTCGGACAATGTTTAGTACGCAAAATGTTCCTGGAGCATTTTCCTATTACACCTATGATCCTTTCCCTTTAAATACGCCATTTACCGTAGACAAAATGGATGGTACCACTATGAGTTGGGCTGAATATGGCCTGCATTTTTCCCACAGCAGGGAAACTTCGGGTGGAAAAGTTTCTTTCGGTATCAATCTGAAATTATTGAGAGGATACGAAGCAGCCTATTTTGATGTGACCGAACCTTTTGAATATACAAAGCTTCCAAATGATTCCATCAGCGGTAGCCAGGCTTTTATAGATTTTGGATTGACCACCTCACTCGTCAATGATGCTGAAAATTATAAGCCGGCTGTTAATGGCGGAGGAATTGGATTTTCAATAGGCGCCAATTATGCTGCAGATGCTTATGACGGTGATAAACCCTATGAATTTAGAGTAGGTGTTTCTTTATTGGATATTGGCTCCATTCGTTTTTCAAAAAACGCAACTGCACATACTATTGATACTGAAAGCCTTGCGAAAGTAGCCGGTGAAGATTATTCGGTTTTAAATTTTGCTGAAGACGACATCAATGAAGCTATTCGAATTTTCAGCAATCAGGTATTGGGTGACCCAGATGCCTCTTTTACTGGAAATGAATTTGGTGTCTTTTTGCCTTCTGCTATTTCTCTTCAGGGAGATTATGCATTTACACCAAATTTTTTCCTTAGTGCGGCTGTAATTCAACGGATTCCCATTGGAAAAATTAAAGTAAAAAGAGACAATTATTTCAATGTAACACCACGATTCGAACACCGATGGTTTGGTGCAGGACTACCCTTGAGTTTATACAACTGGGATAATTTTAAAATCGGAGCAACACTTAGATTGGCCTATTTGATTATTGGAACCGAAAATCTGGGAAGCTGGTTTTCCAATGCACCATACAGTGGTACCGATTTTTATGTGGCACTAAAAGTAAATCCGTTTGATTTAGGTTTTGGTAGTTCCGGTGGAAGGACCAAGCGAAAGAGAGGCCAGGTCAAATGTTATGATTTCAATTAAATACGGCTAACATTTCCCATCTTTGTTTTTTAATCAAAACCAATATGGGGTCCTCCGATTTTTCATCCAGTCCTGCTAAACTCTTGCTATTCGGTGAATACGTAATTCTGGCAGGTAGTGAAGCACTTGCGATACCCCTTTCTGGGTTTCAAACTTCCTGGAGACCCGGACCCGATTTTGATGCCCAATACGACCTTCCACAATTTGCCTCCTTTTTAGAGAATCTGAACCTACCATTTGAGTTTGACCATGAAGGACTAAGACAGGCATTACATGCTGGTTGGTTTATGGATTCAAATATTCCACAAGGATATGGACTTGGTAGCTCCGGAGCAGTAGTTGCAACGCTTTTAAAGCAATTTGCTGCAGGTATAGACACCACAGATATCGCTGCCTTGCAAAAAACACTAGCAATGATTGAGTCTTATTTCCATGGTACGTCCAGTGGACTCGACCCCTTGGTTTGTTTCCTTGAACAACCCATTTGGGTTCGGGGAAAAGAAAAAATTGAAATTCCGAAATCGCCCTCAAAAGCATTATTAAAAAAGTTTTTCCTCCTCGATTCCGGAAAGCCCAGAAGAACCGCTCCCCTGGTATCAAAATTTAACCAAAACCTTAAGGATCCTGGTTTTAAAAAAATAATAGAAGAGGATTTAGTCTCCGCCCAAAATCTGGCGATTCTTTCATTTTTCAAGGAAGATTTTGAATCATTACACCATGATATTGGAGAAATATCAGCCATCCAACGAGCGTATTTCAAGGATATGATTTTACCGGAACACCTGGATTTATGGGATAAAGGATTAGAAACCGGAGATTTTTACCTCAAACTTTGTGGTGCAGGAGGCGGTGGTTTTGTGCTTGGATTTACAAATGGGGAAAAGCCAAAAGTTCCTGAAAATCTTATTGACCTGATATAGTAGGTTGCAGCAGCTCAAAGAAAAATACCTCCCCTTCAAAATTGCCTATTTGTTTTCCGGCATATTTTTTCAAATCCGGATGATCCACCAAATTTTTATTGAATACAACTACATACCGAACCCCCTCTTCCCATATTTTTTGCCACTTCGCTTCCGGTAGGTTTACATTGGGATGGGTAAATCCTTTGAGATTTAAATAATATAGCGTGACATTAAAAGAAGGATCCGGCAAAGCAAGCACTTTAGTATTGGTATAATGTAAACCCAAGCTTTGATTGTAATTCCTTAGGGCCAGCGCTTTATCATAAAGGTTGGCAGGAAAACCCTGCATATCAGAATGAGTAGTAGCAAAAACCTTGTCCAGGTGAGCTTTTGCATAAATTACACCTAGTGTACAAAGGCCCATCAAAATGACAAGAACAAACATTCTAAATCCGGGAATTCGATTGAAAAAGCTATCTGGCCATTGAGATTTTTTGAGTACTCTGCTTACCTCAAATAAAAAGAAACTGATAGTCGCTAGAGGAGCATACATTAGGTCAAGCAGGTAATAATCGTGGTGTTGAAACTGAAAATAAAACAGAAGAAAAACGGCACTAGCACCCATCCATAATAAGACAAAAAAAGTATTCAGAGGAAAACCCCATCGTTTAGGCCTAACGAATACCCAAAGTGTCCAAATGAAGATACCTCCAAGCATAATAGGCGGATAAATTCGAGTAAACCGCTTATGAACAATCATGTCCCAAATCCTGCTAATCTCTGTTTGGGGCAAATCCCAAATCGGATAAATATGGGTAAGGAAATTTACCGAGTGATGTTGACCATTGTAAAATTGGACCCATCCTACCCAACCGGCAACCATTACAAAAACCAAAATTACACCTGAGAGAATCTTTTTAGTTTCAGGGAAAAAAGCTTCCAATTGACTCTTAGGATTTTTTAATATTACCTGCCCCAGCAGCCAGGTTCCAAACCATGCCAGGAAGGGAACCAATAAAGTTG
>JAGQWW010000240.1 GCA_020436955.1 Saprospiraceae bacterium
TGCATCCTGATCATCACGCATTTTGGATTCATCCCAACAATCCAAATTTTTTGATTGATGGAAATGATGGTGGACTCAATTTTAGTTATGACCGCGGAAAAACCTGGCGCTTTGTTGAAAACCTTCCGGTAGGTCAATTTTATCACGTGAATATTGATAACAGCATACCATACCAGGTAGGGGGTGGGATGCAGGATAACGGAAGCTGGGTTGGCCCGTCTGATGTTTGGCAAAGTGGTGGTATCCGTAATCATCATTTTAAGGAAGTAGCCTTTGGAGATGGATTTGACGTGGTATTTCGTCCTGATAATCCAAGATATGTATACGCTATGTCTCAGGGAGGAAACGTAAGTTATATCGATAGTGAAACAGGTAAAAGCAATTTTATTAAACCTTATCATCCCGATGGTGAACCACTTCGTTTTAATTGGAATGCGGCCATCGCTCAAAATCCATTTTATAATAAAGGAGTTTATTTTGGGTCGCAGTATTTACACAAGTCTGACGATTGTGGCCAGACCTGGAAGATAATTTCTCCGGATCTGACGACCAACGATTCCACCAAACAAGCAGAATCCAAAAAATCAGGAGGTTTGACACCTGATGTTACGGATGCGGAAAATTATACAACGATTACTGCAATTGCTCCTTCACCGCTCGATTCCAATTTGATTTGGGTAGGTTCTGATGATGGTTATCTGCATGTGACAAAGGATGGAGGAAAAAATTGGATGGAAATATCTTCTAAACTTCCTAATTATCCTCAAGGAGCATGGATTCCCCAGATTGAAGTTTCAAAACACAATAAGGATGAGGTTTTTGTAGTAGTGAATGATTATCGTCGAAATGATTTCAGTCCTTATTTGTACCATAGTAAAGATGCAGGAAAGACCTGGTCGAGAATTGCTAATGAAAAAAATGCTGATGGATATGTGAGAAGTGTGGTACAGGATCCTGTAGTTCCCAATCTACTTTTCATGGGAACCGATCATGGTTTGTTTTTCAGCTTTGATTATGGTAAGCAATGGCAAAAGTGGGACAAGCATTTCCCAAGTGTTCCGGTGGCGGATTTAAAGATACAGGAAAGGGAAAATGATTTGGTTATTGGAACTTTTGGACGTTCCCTTTGGATTATGGATGATATCAGTCCACTAAGAGCATTGGCTCAAGAAGCTCAAGATGTCACTTACCGACTTTTTCCCGCTTCCAATGGATATTTGACAACCAATAGAAGTGTTGACGGATTGCGATTCAGTGCTGATGCATTTTATACTGCTTCTAATGGATCATCCAGGGTAGAAATTCCAATTTTTAAAAAGGTAGAAAAGGAAGGAACCAAGGAGGAAGAGAAAGAAACCGAAAAAGAAGGAGACGCTAAAGAAGAAGATAAAGGGAAAGAGAAGAAAAAAGATGATAAATTTTCAATAGTGGTTTTTGACATGGCAGGCGACACGGTCCGAAATTTTACTTCCAAGCCGGATACCGGGCTTCAATATTTAACATGGAGAATGGAAACCAATGGAGTTGCTTTTCCTTCGCGTCGGGAGCGGAAAAAAGATGCTGATCCTCCATCAGGCCCTTCAGTCTTTCCGGGCAAGTATAAAATTATGGTCTCCATTGACGATTGGAAAGATTCTACTATGACCGAAGTATTTGCTGATCCACGTTTGCCATTTGACCTTACAGCAATGGAAGCAGAAAAAAGCGCCCGGGACAAGGTGTACAATATGGCTGCAGTTGCAAATGGTCTTTTGGACAAAATAAAAGGAGCCAAAAAGTCTCTTGAAATAGTAAATGCAAACATGAAAGTGGCAAAAGATACCCTTGCTAAAGATGTACTGAAAGCTTCGAAAGAGATGGGACAGAAGTTAGACTCGCTTGAATTACTATATTTCCAACCGCAGGAACAGAAAGGAATCCCGTATGAGGAACAGACCCTCATGAGCAGACTTTGGACCGCAATAAACTATATTAATAATTCAGACGGACCTCCAACAGCTTCTGCGGAAGCAGCATATAGTACTGCTGAGCGCGAATTAGAAAAGGTGACGAAGGCAGTTGATGCATTTTTTGAAAAGGAGTGGACTACTTTCCAGGAAAAAGCAAATGCTGTAAAGGTTGACTGGTTTGATTTAAAAGAAGAATAAGACTTTTGTAATACAAAGGGTTTGCTAAGCCGAAATAGGTATATTTGCCCTTTGAAACTGGATTATTCTAAATTTTTGAAAACACTGTATTGATTGTATGGGAAATATTGTAGCTATTGTTGGAAGGCCAAATGTGGGGAAATCCACCCTTTACAATCGTCTGATTGGCGAGCGACAGGCTATTGTTGATGATATTAGTGGTGTAACCCGTGACAGACAATATGGTGTTTGCGAATGGAACGGAAAATCGTTTACGGTAATCGATACCGGTGGGTTTGTTCCGGATTCCGAAGATATTTTTGAAACAGCTATTCGTGATCAGGTTCGTATTGCTATCGATGAGGCCAACGTTATCGTGTTTATGACCGATGTGACCACTGGTATTACAGATTTGGATGAAGAGGTAGCAAATTTGCTTAGAAGATCCGAAAAACCGGTTTTTCTGGTGGTCAACAAAGCGGACAATGGTCAGCGTATGTTGGAAGCCAATGAGTTTTGGAGCCTTGGATTTGAAGACACTATTTTTATCTCCTCTATGACCGGTAGCGGCACAGGAGAGTTGTTGGATGCCATAACAGAAATAGTAGAAGACGAACCGGAGGAAGAATCTGAATTGCCAAAATTTGCCATTTTGGGACAACCTAATGTAGGAAAATCCTCTTTGGTGAACGCTTTATTGGGTTCTGATCGAAATATAGTAACGGATATTGCAGGTACTACCCGAGATTCCATTCATAGCCATTACAATAAATTTGGAAAGGAATTTTTGTTGGTAGATACAGCAGGAATTCGTAAAAAATCCAGGGTAAAAGAGAATCTGGAATTTTATTCCGTTATGCGTGCCATTCGTGCGTTGGAGGAAGCAGACGTTTGTATCCTTATGATAGACGCAACCTTGGGGATTGAATCCCAGGATTTGAGCATTTTCAGGTTAGCTCAGCGCAGGAACAAAGGAATTGTATTTGTAGTAAATAAATGGGACCTGGTTGAAAAAGAGACTAATACTGCTCGTGATTTTGAGCGGTCTATCAAAGAAAGAATCAAACCATTTGACGATGTACCGGTAATCTTCACCTCAGTTTTGGAAAAACAGAGGATATTGAAGGCTATTGAAGTTGGATTAGAAGTATATGAAAATAGAAACAGGAAGATTAAGACCAATCAGCTTAATGAAACCTTGTTACCTATTTTAGAAAAAACGCCTCCACCGGCTTATCGTGGACATTTTATTAAAATCAAATACATTACCCAACTTCCAACCTATTTTCCGGCATTTGCATTTTTCTGCAATTACCCAAAACATATCCGCGAACCCTACAAGAATTTTATAGAAAATCAGCTGAGAAAACACTTTAATTTCTCCGGAGTTCCAATTGGTGTTTATTTCAGAAAGAAATAATTATTTCAACGACAAAAATAAAAAATACCATGCGCGACATGGTAGAATAGATTATATTTGCATCGTTCAATCCAATCCTATAACCGGTTGTTATTCAGACATCTATCCCGAGACCGAGTAAATAAATCACACGAGGAAGCACTTCACCTATAAACTATTGACATATGGTCTTTAGTTTAAAGTCTATTAGCCTTTTGCTGATGGATTTATGTATTAGAGGTAAAACGAATTTAAAATATTCCCATAGAACAAAACTTACACGAAATGCGCATTAAATTTTTACTCGTGTTAGCAGGGATGATGCCCCTTTTCCTGGTAAATGCCCAAAATGCCAGGTCTTATGATGGAAAAGGAAACAATCTCCTAAACACCGATTGGGGTGCTGTACATACCCCTATGGTCACTAAAACAGCCAATGGTTTCACCGATGGTATCGCTGAGCCGGGTGGAGTTGACCGTCCATCTCCCAGAGTCATTAGTAATGAACTATTCCGTCAGGACTCTCTTTTGCCTGATGTTATGCACCTGAGCGATTTCTGCTGGGTGTTTGGTCAGTTCGTTGATCACGACATTACGTTGACAGAAAATAATGGTGCAGAACCACTAATGATTCCTGTCCCAACAGGAGACCCATGGTTCGATCCTTTTAATACGGGTCAGATGGTGATACCTACTTCCCGTACCCACATCATGCCGGGTTCAGGTACAGATGTAGACAATCCAAGAACATTCCCAAATGTAATTACTGCATTTTTGGATGCATCTGCTGTTTATGGCTCTGATGAAGCCCGTGCCAATTGGTTGAGAACTCATGCCAATGGAAAGATGAAAACCTCTGCCGGTAATTTGTTGCCCTACAACACCATTACCGGAGAATACGATAGTGACATTGATCCGAACGCTCCGCATATGGCAGATGATGTAGGGTTCTTCCCTAAATTATTTGTTGCCGGTGATGTTCGTGCCAATGAAAATCCATTGCTAACAGGATTTCATACCCTTTTTGTAAGAGAACACAACAGGATTGCAGATGAGCTTCGCATTTTACATCCAAACTGGAGAGATGAGCAAATCTTCCAGGGAGCGCGTAAGCGTGTAGGTGCTATTTTGCAAGCTATTGTATATGAAGAGTGGTTGCCAACCATGGGTATCCAGTTGCCACCTTACCAGGGTTATAATTCAGGTGAGAATCCTGGAATTTTCAACGTATTTGCGGCAGCTGCCTTCCGCATGGGTCATACCCTTTTGAACGGAAATCTAATGCGCGTCGATAATAATGGAGAAGTTATCGCTGCAGGTAATCTTGAGTT
>JAGQWW010000241.1 GCA_020436955.1 Saprospiraceae bacterium
TCATAAAGAAGACAATACATTTGCTTTTAGAATCCCAACGATTAAGGGCTTGTTTTAGCTGGCAAAAATAAGGATTTTTTCACAGCGGGTTTTTATCTGCCGGTGGTTTGAAACAGATTTTGAGCTAATTTGACATTTATTTCCCTGTTTTGAAAGGTGATTTTGGTCAGATCTTCACCTTCCAGCATATCTACACGGGCCACCATCATATCTTTTTTATCAAAATAAACTTTGATCGCCTTAATGTAAGCCTTGAAAGTATCAGTGGTTGGTACCAATCGGACCATTACAAATTCTTTATTTTCAAAAAGATCGTAGGAAAATCGTTCGTCTTTGGTCAAAATATCTCCCTGCAGGGTCCTCGTCAACATGGAATTGACCTCTTTAAAGGTCTGATTGTTACTGAGGTCCATTTCATTTTGATTGCCATTGTCGTCAATCAGCAATTTTCCTCCATTTAGGATGATCACATAGCTGAAAGGCTTTTCATACTCCCAACGTATTTTATCTTCTTTTTGAAAATAAAAAACACCTTTTGTAATGATTGGATCGTTAAGGAAACTCAAGGTCTTTTCCTGGACAAAGTCGCAATGAATGGTCTTGGTGATATCTGTAATCTCCTTTACTTTCTTTTCGAAGGTGGCAGGATCTTTCAAAGGCTTAAAATCATCTTGTGCCATAAGACCCAGTGGAAAAAGAAAGATTTGACTTAGCAATAGTATAATACCCAACCTCATATTTCAAATTTAATGTCGTTTTAGCTTACCGGAATCTGTCATTGGCAAGCTTTCAACAAAAACGATTTTTTGCGGAATTTTTATGTAGAAAGTTTATTTCTGCAAAAATCAATGATCGTTTCCGAATCCGGTGCTTCTTCCCCTGGTTTTAACACTACTTCAGCCTGGACGGTCTCTCCTAAAAACCGATGCTGAAACCCACTTACGCGAGCCAATTGAATCGGCTCCATTTCCTGCAAAATTGCTTCTACTTCTTCCGGAAAAACCTTATTGCCGCTCACATTTATCATACTCTTCTTCCGGCCTTCAACCGTTATCAGTCCATCAGGTGTTTTCGAGGCCAAATCTCCGGTCATAAACCAACCGTCATTTAAAATTTCCTCTCTTACCCTTGGTGGAAATAAATAACCATCCAACATGCCGGGGCCTTTCATCGCCAAATGGCCTATTTCACCGGCAGGAAGGATTTTTCCCCCATCATCCAGCATTTCCACTGCATAATCAGGCAAAGCATATCCAATTGCTTCCGGAAATTCGTCCTGTTTCTCTGTATTAATGACCGGCAAACCGATTTCAATGATTCCGTAAGCCTGACTCACAGGGATATCATATCTTTTAAAAAAAGCATCACAAATTGGTTTGGAAATGGCCGTGGAAGTGGAAATTACCCTTTTCATTTCAGGCAATCTTCGCTCTGACTTATCGGCTGCTAATAGTCGGATATGCATAGGGGAACCATAGAAAAAGGTTGCATTATGTTCATTAGCCAATTCTAAAATCTGATCAGCTAAAAAGTTATCACTCACCACGATGGTACAACCGTTTCGAATGTATAAGGTAATGGACACCACAAAATGATACGCCATAGATAACACCCACATGACAGTGTCATCGGGCCCAAGCTGCAAAACCTTATTGGCTGCTGCTGTCCTTTCTGCTATTGATTCATGAGAAAGCACTACGCCTTTTGAAGTGCCGGTAGTACCTGATGTAAACCTTGCAAAGGCAGCATTGGGAATGTGGGGTGCAAATATTTCCTCATGGGAGACCGTCTGGTTGGAGCATAACTCCCAGGTAGTTCCCAATACATGTAAGCAATCCTTGGTTTCGTCACTTGGATTTAAACCGGTTTGTTGATCCACCACATAATGCAGTCTTGCTCCTAGCACCAACTCCTTCACTTCATGGGCTTTCATCTGACTGGAAATAGGCATTAAGGTCGCCCCAGTGTCCATTACCGCATAGGCCATTGCTACGAATGCGTAACTGTTTTTTCCAAGTACACCTACACCCATCCCTTTTCCAATACCCTGAGCTGCCAGGTTTTTAGAATGTGCCTTAACGGCATTCGCTAGTTCCTGATAGCTAACACTACCTGACTCATCTATGATGGCAATTTTATCTGGATACTGTTGTGCTGTGGCAAAAAGTTGTTCAGTTATATTCATCCAATTAATCTGCTTAAATATTTGCTATCTCCTCCCGGATTTTCCGGATAGTTTCTTTTTCTGGTTGATTTTCCAATTTTCCTGCTGCCATTTTTCCGGCGGCAAATCCGGTTGCCAAACAAGTTCCAATCACGCGTGCACTTGCTATGGCATCTTCTTCCGCTGAAATATGCCTTCCTGCAAAAAATAGGTTCTCCACAGTGGCAGAAACAAGACAGTAGGCCGGAATATCATAATAATCATCTTCTTCGAAATACTCCATCCTGGGATTTTCACCCGGCGCCCAAAATTCGATGGGCCAGGCCCCACGGGCTATTCCTGCATCCCTTTTTTTGGCATCCAACACATCCTTTTTTAATAAAACCTCTTTTCCTTCATTCCTTGGACCGGTCCTGATACCAACTTCCGGAGCAATCATATGGACCTGCGCATTTGCAAAAAGGTCACAATGGTTTTGTAAATATCGCTCAAGAAATTGAATTGCTTCCTTTGAAAATATCTCAAGGGAAGACTTGGATGCTGAGGTATTTTCTACTTGCAGAGGAATACCCAGTTTGAAAAATAGAAAGCCATTTTCGTATGTGCCGGGAATGGCTGAAAGTCTTTTGTATTCCGTGGGAAAGTCACCTGTCGCCATCCCCTTTTGAATCGTTCGAATAATGGAAAGATTCAGGATGGAATTATCTACCGTTTTCACTCCGCACATTCCAAATACCTGAGCGGCTGCCTGGTAATTTTTTTCTTCCACCAGCATTCCGGCTCCCAATTGGGCAGTCAAAGCATTGCCGGAAGTGTCAATCACCTTTTTTGTTGTAAAGTTCACTGGTTTGTTTTCGACCAATGCCAACACGGAATGAATTGACTGGCTATCCATTTTAATGGCCTTTACATCTGCATTATAAAAGACGTTTACCTTATTTTGCCTTAGCTGCTTATCAGCAACCTCCATAAAAGCCGACCTTTTATAAGGCAAAAAATGCAAACCCTGACCAAATTGAAAGGGTTGGCTATTACTTGCATGTTGGACTTGCAAAGCAAAATCTTTGGTAAAACCACCCATTACAAATCGCGCTTCCCTGGCCTTATTGCGGTAATACAATCCACAAATTGTCCCTACATAAGCAGCTGTAGCATTGCCACCGGCATATGTGTTTTTCTCCAGGAGCACCACATGAGCACCTGAACGAGCAGCAGCAACGGCCGCTGCGATACCTGCAGATCCACCACCTATTACCAGTATATCCGCTGATTTTTCCACTACATTAGAGGCGTTTACAATCACCCTTTTATCAATTCTTTTCTAAGGAAGGCTTTAAGGTTTTCCAGGTCATCTTCAGAAACACTACCCGGAGCAAAAGCCACAATAGCTTGCAATTTTTTTTGAAAAATAGAAAAAACTACGGTGATTCCGGGTATCGATGGGTTGGGAGGGTAATGAATGACATCTTTGAAGGGCATTCCTTCAAAGGTCTCCATGCCGGACAATAAAGTTCCTGTATCAGAAAAAAAGAAGCTGGATAACTTACCCTTGGTGGGTCGCTTGGTAATCCATTCAAACAACCAATAAGGTAGCCTGCGAGAAAGGTGCATCATCGTATTGTAGGAGGCTGGAATCCGCTGACGCATTTGGTCCATCATTTGGCGGTTTATTTCGGAAACTATATCCGCCAGGCTATTTACATCTTTAGGAAACAATCGATAAAAAAGGTAAGAAACCTGGTTACCAATCAAAGGCCCATTGGCTCCTTTTCTTCGTTGGTCCTGTGGTATGGGTACCCAAAAACTTTTGCACTGCACCCCCCTTTTTTGCATCAGGTAATCAAATCCCCGGATGGAGGCACCCAACAACAATGGGCTCTGACCCAATCTGATTTTCAATTCTTTGCTATACGCTGCAATTTGCTCTGTTTCCTCCTCAGAAAATCTGATTATCCGGTACTGACTGCCTTTGATGGTCCGAGGTTGCTCCTGGAGATTGTCCAATAAGGTCTGATTACCATCCAAAAGGAAGTTTTTTACCTCTTTTGCCTTTTGTATCTGCTCTTTTATAGGAAGCTCCTCTTCTGTTTTGGGCAATAATTGAAGGGGAAATGCAGCTTGTCCGTTATGGAGATATTGTAACAGCAACTCAGCCCCGTGGGAGTCCATCAATACATGACTCCAGGTAATCAGCAGGGTACTCTTATTATCTTTCCCAACCACGAGATCAAACCTAATTGGGCAATTCTTATATGGGTTGATGTCCCTATAATAAAGATCAAGCGGCAAATCGTGTCCAATATCAGTTGTATGCACTTGCCAGATAGGCGTTTGTACCCCTTTCGACTTCCAGGCAGGCAATTGAAAAGGCAAAACTTTTCTGAGACGAAGACCGGACATCCATTGCAGGATGGAGTCCTGGGTGACCTTTTTCTCCCATTTTTCAGCATCAATTACACCGTCCACAAAAATACCAAGTCGACATACGTTTCCCATCTTACTGTACTTGCGGTGATGCCGGTCCAGTATGACCTGAAAATAATCAGATCCATTTAGGGCAAACAAGGTGGGAAAGGTGTCTGTCGTAGTACTCATCTAACTTTTTACTGATATTCCTGTACACATTTAGCAAGGGTGCCGGCAGAATGGATATTTTCAGGACTTAGGGC
>JAGQWW010000242.1 GCA_020436955.1 Saprospiraceae bacterium
ATCGAATACGATTACCAGGAGCCTGAAAGGGTGTTGGCGCAATTAAAATTGCCTGCTGAATAATCATTATAGCATCTAAAAAAGACTGATCATGTTTAGTAAATTTATGCATAGGCCCGTCCTGGCTATAGTGATTTCTTTGATCATTATTTTCCTTGGAGTGCTGGCCGTAAAAACTATTCCTATCTCCCAGTTTCCGGAAATTGCCCCTCCAAGGGTGGTAGTGGAAACTGCCTATCCCGGAGCAAGTGCCGATGTATTAGTAAAATCGGTTTTGATACCGATGGAAAGAGCCATCAACGGGGTGCCGGGTATGAAATATATGACTTCCGACGCGACCAGTGCCGGTGAAGCCAACATACAAGTAATCTTTGAACTGGGTACCGACGTAAATACTGCCGTTGTAAACGTTAAAAACCGAATTGGGCAGGTGCTGAGTCGTCTTCCTGAACTGGTACAACGGGAAGGTATCGTAGTTCACCGTTCACAAGCCAACATGTTGATGTACATTAACTTATACAGTAAGGATACCCTTTCTGATATGAAGTTCCTGTACAATTTTGCAAACATCAACGTGATTCCAGAGTTGCAGCGTCTTAGAGGGGTGGGGCAGGCAAAAATCCTGGGTAGCCGCCGTTATGCCATGCGTGTTTGGTTGAAGCCTGACAGGATGCGTGCCTACAATATTTCCACAGAAGAAGTCATGGAGGCGCTTAATGAGCAATCTGTCATTGGTTCTCCCGGACGTATCGGCCGAAGCTCCGGTAAACGTTCCCAATCGCTGGAATATGTTTTGACCTACAAAGGCCGACTCAGCAAACCGGAAGAATATGAAGATGTAATCATTCGGGCCAATCCGGATGGTGAAATTTTATACTTGAAAGATGTGGCTGAGGTGGAGTTCGGTAGTGAGTTTTATGACATCTATTCCAACCTGAATAACCTGCCTTCAACTGCCATCGTACTCAAGCAAAACTACGGAAGTAATGCCAGTGAGGTAATACGGGAAGTAAAGGAAAAACTGGAGGAAATCAAAGGTGAGACCTTCCCTCCGGGTATGGACTATGAGATTAGTTATGACGTATCCAAATTTTTGGATGCTTCCATAGATAAGGTGGTCCATACCTTAGGTGAGGCATTCCTTTTAGTAGCATTTGTGGTATTTATCTTCCTGGGTGACTGGCGGTCTACGTTGATTCCGACGCTGGCTGTTCCAGTTTCATTGATAGGTACCTTCATTTTTATGCAAATGTTTGGCCTGACGCTCAACTTGATTACGCTATTTGCCCTGGTGCTCGCCATCGGAGTTGTAGTCGATAATGCCATCGTAGTGGTGGAAGCGGTGCATGCCAAAATGGAAGAAAAAAATCTATCTCCTTACAGAGCAACCACCGAGGTGCTGGGTGAAATCAGCGGAGCCATTATTGCTATCACGTTTGTGATGGCGGCTGTATTTATCCCGGTTGCCTTCATGACCGGACCAGTAGGGGTTTTCTATCGCCAATTTTCTATTACGATGACAACTGCGATAGTTTTGTCCGGGGTGGTTGCCTTAACCTTGACACCGGTGCTGTGTGCCATGATTTTGAAAAATAATCATGGAAAAGAAAAATCAAGGACTCCGGTCGATAGGTTCATTGATGGGTTCAACCGCTTGTTTGAAAAAGTGACTGGCTCCTATACCGGTTTGCTTACCAAAATTGTGGACAGGCGTTTGGTAACCTTTGGAATGCTTGGGGCCTTTTGTTTTGGAATCTGGACCCTTGGAAGTGAATTGCCTTCCGGTTTTATTCCAAATGAGGACCAGGGTATGATTTACGCTATCATTCAAACACCTCCCGGTTCGACCCTCGAACGTACCAATGACGTAGCAAGAAGGCTGCAGGAAATTGCAGAGGAAATGGATGAAATCCAGTCTGTATCAGCCCTTGCCGGTTACGAGGTGTTGACGGAAGGTAGAGGTTCCAATGCAGGTACCTGTTTGATCAACCTGAAAGACTGGACCCAACGTCATCATACTGCCAACGAGGTAATTGAAGAATTGGAGGAAAAGACAAAGGATATCGGTGCCACCATCGAATACTTTGAACCTCCTGCCGTACCGGGTTATGGTGCTGCCGGTGGTTTTGCCCTTCAGTTGTTGGACAAAACCAATACCGGAGATTACAAAGCTTTCGAAAAGGTCAATGACCAATTTATGGAGGCGCTTGAGCAAAGGAAAGAATTGACCGGTCTGTTTACCTTCTTTAGTGCAAATTACCCACAATACGAGCTGGAAATTGACAACAAGTTGGCCATGCAAAAAGGTGTTTCCATTGGAAAAGCCATGGACAATTTGAATATCCTGATAGGTAGTAGTTATGAATTAGGTTTCATTCGATTTGACCAGATGTACAAGGTGTTTGTGCAGGCAGGTCCGGAATACCGAAAGTTGCCGGAAGATGTTTTGAACCTGTATGTGAAAAACGATCACGATGAAATGGTGCCGTATTCTGCCTTCATGAAAATGAAGAAGACCCAGGGTTTGAATGAAATCACACGGTATAATCTGTACACAGCTTCCGCCATCAGAGGAGCTCCAGCCAAAGGATTTAGTAGCGGGGAGGCCATTGATGCCATCAAGGAAGTGGCAGCCACTACCTTGCCAAAAGGATATGACATTGACTGGGGTGGTCTTTCAAAAGACGAGGTAGCCAGGGGAAATGAAGCGATTTACATTTTCCTTATTGTGTTGGCTTTTGTGTATTTGCTTTTGGCAGCTCAGTATGAAAGTTTCATTATTCCATTGGCGGTTATTCTTTCCTTGCCTGCGGGTGTGTTTGGTTCCTTCCTATTGTTAAAAGTGATGGGATTGGCCAATGATATCTATGCACAAGTTGGATTGGTCATGCTGGTTGGTTTGTTGGGTAAAAACGCGGTCTTGATTGTCGAATTTGCCGTGCAAAAGTATCTGGAAGGTGCCACCGTTTTGGAAGCTGCTATTGAAGGTGCCAAGGTACGTTTCAGGCCTATCCTGATGACTTCCTTCGCTTTCATCGCCGGATTGATACCGCTGGTTTTTGCAACCGGTCCAGGTGCCATTGGTAACCGTACCATTGGTGCATCCTCTGCCGGAGGTATGTTGGTAGGTACCATCTTCGGGGTTATCGTGATACCCGGATTGTACTACATTTTTGGAAAAATGGCAGAAGGCAAAAAGTTGATTCGCGATGAATATTTTGATCCATTAACAGAAAACGAAGAAGATGATAAATAGACTCATATATCCGTGTTTTTTCATAATGGGTATAGGCCTTTTTATCCAATCATGTAAAATTCCTGATTTGGTTGAAAAAAGTGCCGATACCAGTGTCCCTGCGAGTTTTAACGACTCGCAGGACACTACTAACATAGCCGCCATGAATTGGCGTGAATATTTTACTGACCCTTATCTGGCCGCCCTGATTGATACAGCCCTAACCAACAATCAGGAGTTGAACATTATGTTGGCTGAAATTGAAATTTCAAAAAACGAAGTCAAGGCCAGAAAAGGGGAGTATTTGCCGTTCGTGGGCATCAAAGGCGCCCTGGGAGTTGAAAAAGTTGGTAGATATACAAGCCAGGGTGCCAATGATGCTACAACCAATATAGAACCGGGAAAAGAATTTCCGGATCCTTTACCTGATTTTATGCTCCAAGCTTATGCTTCCTGGGAAGTCGATATTTGGAAAAAGTTGCGCAATGCCAAAAAATCTGCAGTGATGCGCTATCTGGCATCTGTCGAAGGCCGAAATTTTATGAAAACCCATTTGGTTGCCGAAATTGCCAATGGTTATTATGAATTGATGGCATTGGATAATCAATTGGCAATTGTTCAGCAAAATATCGGAATTCAAAACAATGCTTTAAATATTGTAAAACTTCAAAAAGAAGCCGCCAAGGTAACAGAGTTGGCGGTGAATAAATTTGAAGCGGAGATGCTGAAAAACAGGAGTTTACAATATTATTTACAGCAGCAAATTGTCGAAACCGAAAATCGTATCAATTTTCTGGTAGGTCGATATCCGCAGCCGGTTGAGCGTAATTCTGAGGCGTTTAGCGAGATGGTTCCAGATTCTGTTTATGCCGGAATTCCTTCTCAATTGATGGCCAATCGCCCGGATATCAAACAAGCCGAATTGGAAATCGCTGCTGCGAAATTGGATGTGCAGGTAGCCAGAGCCAATTATTATCCAGCGGTTCGAATTACTGCAGCGATTGGAGATCAGGCTATCAATCCTGCCTATTGGGCAAAAATGCCGGAGTCGATTTTGTTTTCATTGGCCGGTGATGCCATAGCACCCTTGGTAAACAAAAGAGCCATCGAAGCAGAATATCTTTCAAATAATGCAAAACAAACTCAAGCGATTTACAATTATCAGCGAACAGTTTTGGGTGCATTTGTAGAAGTGGCCAATCAGCTTTCCAATATTCGGAATTTAAAGACCATTTACGACTTGAAAGAAGAACAGGTAGCAACCTTAAATAAATCTGTTACTATCTCCACCCGCCTCTTTCAGTCAGCCCGCGCAGACTACATGGAAGTTCTGCTAACCCAAAGGGATGCACTGGAAGCAAAGATGGAATTGATAGAAACCAAGATGAAGCAAATGAGCTCCATGGTGAATATCTACCAGGCTTTAGGAGGAGGCTGGAAATAAGTGTCCGATTTTCATTAACCTGCCCCTCGCGACGATGTTTGGTAGAGGGGTGGGTTTTTTAAATAAGAAGGTATCAATGACTTAATATCCAACTAACAATTGCCATTAAAAACAATACCATTCCG
>JAGQWW010000243.1 GCA_020436955.1 Saprospiraceae bacterium
GGAAATATGAAAGAAGGAGTTGATTTTTTTCATGATTCGGGTAAGATGTTATTGGAAAGTTGGTTTTAAGAATAACACAAAATTATTGGCAAAACCATTGCTATTCGGGTAAAATATTAAAGGTATTCAAAAGTTAGATTATGTAAGCATTATCGATTAAAGAAGGAAGAAAGCAATGCTATAAGAACCTCATTAAAATCAACCCGATTTGCATTTAGACAGATGCTGAAGGATGTTTTTTCTGAAGGGAAATAAATAGAAAGGCTTTCAAAGGCATCAATATTACCGGAATGACCATAGGCTGTCTTGTCATAAAATGGGAAGGTGAAAATGCCGAGGCCCATGCCTTCTTCTGTTTGGAGCATCTGATTTAATTGTGCTTCCGGTAAAATTGAATGGTTAAATAGACCTTGGAGAAAGCTATTTACATCAGCGGGTGTACTCACCAATGCACCGGCACCGAGGAGGGAAGGATTATAGAAATCTCCATTATTAGACCATCGTTTTTCCCAGGAGTAGGACATGGCTTCCTTTTTTGAAACATCAATCGGGCCACCGGCATGGGTGTCTTGAAGTTTAAGCGGTTTTGTAATTCGATTTTCAAGTGCTATGGCAAAGCTTGTCTGATCAAGCACTTCAATAATAAGACTCAATACTACATAGTTCGCATTGTTGTAATCCACCTTTTTTCCTGGAGGAAAAGCAACCTGAGCAGTTTCAAACAGGCTTATTATCTCCGCTATTGTTTGAGGATTGGCATGTTTGTATTTTCGGTTCTTACTTTTTCCAAAATTGAAAATCCCGGATTGATGGCGCAACAAATGCTCAATGGTAATTTCCTGGGCATTGGGCCATTGGGGAAAAAAACGGGCTATAGAATCTTCCAATGCTAGCTTACCTTCTGCAACCAACTGCATAATCATGGTAGCAGTAAATAATTTTGAAACTGAACCAATCCTGTATTTTGTACCTGTGTCGGCTTTGATTTGCTTATCAATATTTGCATACGCTACAGCTTTGGCATACACCAAATTCCCATTTTGGGAAAAGGCAATACTACCCATCAGGAGATTCTTTTTTTCATAATTGCTGACAATTTTGTCCAGTTTTTGATAGGTAGTCTTCTGACCAAATGTTGGAATAACCAAGACCAGGAAAATGCTAATAATGTGTAGTTGCATCAATAGTAAACGTGATAAAACAAAACGTGGTATTCGGTTAATAACGGGTGTGGATGATTTTTACTTGTTGCTTTGGCTGATGGCTACAAATTTTAGAAAATCTAATGCATACCATTCATCTTTTACCTCTCCATTATTATCTACCCATATATCGTAACCATTAGCATGAATCTCTTTGAGTTTATCAGTATCCGGCATGGTTTCATAGGCAATGAAATCAGTGTAGAACATGGTCTCGATAGGATATTTGCAATTAAAAATAACTATTTTATTGGTATGCTGATTCAAATCCAATTGCTTCAAGGTGCTTACCCAATCTGGGTTTCTTTCTAGTTTAGAAAATGGTTTAATCCTTTCAATGGAATAACGAATTGGTAAGAAAATTAATAAAACCAGCACCAGATTTCTTAATTGAGGAAACCGGGTGGACATTGCTTTCAAATAAAAAAAGAATAGAGCTGTCGTGATAAAAATGGGGGCAGCACAAAGCAATATATATCCTTGCATCTTGGTGACAGCAAAAGAAAAGAATAGGTAAGGCACCAGAATCCAGGTGGTAAGGATAATTTTCGAATAAGAATGCTGTTTGAAATCTTTAAATGCCATAATAATTAACCAAATCATCGGAAGGTAAATCAACTCTCCAAAAATGATTCTCATTTTGGCAAAATGATAATAAAAGGGCTGACCATGCGGACCGAGGGCTTCAAAAAAGTGTTTTTTATTATAGGCATATTCCCAGGCTGCTTCCCTGGGGAAGTAGTGTAAAATATAGAGCTGCCAGGGCAGCACAATGAGGACGACAACTCCTATAAAAATAAAGATTTGAGCAATTATTTCTCTCCAGGGTAATCTATTTAGGGCATATAACAGCCAAAGGGGTAACACAATCAGAGCCGGCAACCATTTGGATAGGATTGCCAGACCAGTAATAATAGCACCGACAATAAATGAAAGCCTCGAAGACTTATTCACGCTATTAATAAGAAAATAACTTGCAATGGTGATCAGGGAAAAGAAAAAGACATCAATGTGATCGGTTGCAACTCTACCGGCTGTTTGTTCTATAATAAGACCATTGATTGAAAATAGGAAAGCAGCTAACAATCCAACTCGTGTAGTGAATAATATTTTTCCAATTTTAAAAGTGGTGAAAATAGCCAGCGTACAGAGGATTAATGAAGGAATTCGCAGTGCTATTTCGTTTTTCCCAAACAACCACATACTGGCAGCCATGCTGTAAAGGGGAAATGGTTGTTTGTGTACCCAAATGTGATTATTTGACCAGTTTTTAAAATCATGGTCCAATAAAGGCACTTTATACAACATGGGTTTGAAAGGATTGTCCAACAGGTTTTTAGCAACCAGTGCATGGTACCTTTCATCCCATGGGTGAAGATGAAAGTCCAGCGCAGTAAAAATTCGCAAAACAAGACCACCCAGCATGATTAGATATAAAGCAGAGCTGTATTGCTCCTTTTTATACATCTTAAATGCAATCGTATACACTGCAATTACAACCAGAAAGGTAAGTATGCCAAGTGTATTGTTTTCCATAGGTTGGACTTACTCCAATATCAGCTTATTATTTATTTAATTCTTCATCAATTTCGCGAATGAGTTGCTTGCTGGTTTTCAGGAAACCTCCCCAATATGAAATCTGGGTTTTTTCAGAAGCAAATCGCTGATTTACTGCTGCAACAAATTCGATATCGGTAGATAAAGATTTGATATCGATGGGTTTAAATTGAGTCGGTTGTCGAATGAAACCTTCAAAAAAATCTTTGGTAGTGGATAGCTTTTTGAACATCACCGGAAATACAACATCATAATTTTGTTGGACAGCATATTTATCAATAGACTGGATTTTAGCTTTTCGGTAGTATTCAAATATGTTTTGTCGTAGCTGGTCATTTTCAATGTATTTCAAAAAACCGGACGATAGGCTCTCATCAAAAGTGCCGCTGTTGACATTAAATTGCTGGCTACTGGCTAGTGCATATGCGTACTGCAGGAATTGGCCTGAGGAAAATTGCTCCGGATGATTCAGCGCAATATAAACCGTGTCGATTTGAGCGATTCGATTTTTTGCATTTGCAATGTTTTTGCTTAGTTGGAGGGTATCATTCGTTACATCAGTTTTTATACTTTGTAGTATCCGCTTTTCCTCCTTTTTATGCTGTTGGTTTGTGCTCCAATCGTTTATCTGCAGCGCAAGCAATATTCCAATGATTACCAATACGATTTCTCCAAGCGCATATAAAAGGTATTTGGAAACCTTGTTATCGGATAGTAATTGCTGCCGAATTATTCTAAAAAATTTGATCATAGGGGATTCGGTGTTCGGTGTTCGGTATTCGGTGTTTGGTGTTTGGTATTCGGTGTTTGGTATTTTGGTGCGAATAGGTTCCAAAATACGGAAATAAACCGTTTTTAAAGGGGGGAAAAGGTTTATAGGCTATATCCTGCACTTACACCTATTAGGGGTAGGAATGCCCAATTGACCCGGTAAAAGGGGGTGAAACCGGCTCTGAAGAATACCTTTTCAGACTTTTGGTATCGGTATCCAAAACTTCCATGCAAAGACAGCCACGAATCATTAGGACTGTACGGTTTCCAAAATACCGGGGAGATACTACAACCTAAGCCAGCTTCTAGAAAATGTCCGTTTTTACCTGACAACAAGAAATACATCACACTCGGAGTAGGAAGGGTCCGGGTTGGATATTCATCGTCCATTTCATTTTCTTTGGCAAATTCATGATCCAACAAGGTAAGCCCTAGGGTTAGTCTGCTGTTGTGACCAATATTAAAGTCGACATTTGCAGAACCAAATCCTTTACCCGCTAATTCCAAATAATAAGCTGTACCCAAGGAATCAGTGGATTGTGCAAAGCTTGCAAGCGCAAACGAACACAATAGAAAAGATGATATGATAAATCTTTTTAACATACCGGAAGGTATGCAAAATGGAATGTTTTTTTGGATGATGCAGGATAGCTGATTGGGTGAAATTTGACAACATTTTATACACTATTGATGTCCTCGCTTCAGGTGGGGGAAGGAGAATTAAATTCAATAAAAAGATGTGCCGGTTTCATTTTCTCATTTTATAAGACAGGAATAGCTCCTTAAAGGATTAACCATTTTCAAGATTGTTTTCCTCGAGTAAAACCGGTTTTACAAGACTCAGAACAATATTTACAATAAAAATTAATAAGGAAGCAATGGAAATGGCAGAAATCAAATAAGTGCTCCAATCATCTTCAAAGTCATAAATGGGTTTATTGTCATTTAAAATAAAATATCCAACTGCTATGGAGCCTAAAAAATATGCAAACATTGTTGTCAGATGCCAAAAATTTAGCGTAGGACGAGTCGGGCGATTAAATTTATACATAAGCCAATACACTAACGCAAAGACCAATAAAAATGGAATGGTGGTAATTAAAATTCCAATGGTGAGTCTTAGGAAATTTTCAAAATCACCTGTGTTACTGCTTGAATAGCCGGATTTTTTATCAAATCTCCAAATCGCTAAACCAATAGACCCAATAATCAGGGAAATGCTCAATAATACCTGGTGAGGTTTGTTTTTCATTAATGAAATCATAGCGGTAG
>JAGQWW010000244.1 GCA_020436955.1 Saprospiraceae bacterium
TTAAACTTTTGGTCATCAATTTTTTGTACAAAAGGGACCTCATCATCAAATTCATCCTGAATCTCACCTACCAATTCTTCCAGGATGTCTTCCATGGTCACAATACCTTCTGTTCCGCCATATTCATTGACAACTACTGCCATTTGAAGGTGTTTGGATTGAAACTCTTTCAATAAGGCTCCCAAGCGTTTTCCTTTAGGAATCATCAAAGGTTTGTGCATGATTTTTTTGATATCGACTTCACCTTCCTCGCGTAAGGCTGCCAATAGGTCACGGATATAAAGAATGCCTTTTATCTGATCCAACTGGTCTTCAAAACAAGGTATGCGGGAATACCTCTCAGTTACGATTTGTTCCAAATCTTCCTGGCTGTAATCGTTGATATCAATAGCAATGATTTTATTGCGGGGTGTCATGACTTGAAATGCCCTTCGGTCCGAGAAATTAAAGGCATTTTTGATAATGTCGTAATCGGTCTCCCCTATTTCACCGGCTTCCTTTCCTTGTGCTACCAAAAATTTCAACTCATCACTGCTATGTACTTCTGCATGTTCAGACGGTTCGAGTCCTATTAATTTTAAAATAGCATTCGCAAATCCGTTGAGCACCCAAATGAAAGGGCGAAAAACCATAAAGAAAAATTGCAACGGATAGGCTACCGACAAGGTAGTCTTTTCAGAATGTTGAATGGCGATCGATTTAGGAGCGAGTTCTCCAAAAACGATATGTAAAACGGTAATGACCGCAAAAGCAATCGGTAGTGCAATATTATGAGCCAACTCAGGATCCAATTCCATCCCAAATACAGCCATCACTTTTAAAATAATATCTGAAACGACTGATTCACCAATCCAACCAAGCCCCAGACTTGCCAGAGTAATACCCAACTGTGTAGCCGCCAGATAACCATCCAGGTGATTCACTATATGCTTTGCCAGCGTCGCAAATCGATTTCCTTTTTTGGCCTGCACTTCCAATTGTGAGGCACGAACTTTTACAATGGCAAATTCGGCTGCAACAAAAAATCCGTTCAAAAAGACCAGGAAAAGGGTAATAAAAATATCTAAAGCCATGGATGGATTGCGGTTAAATGATAAGGCAATAATAGTGAATAATTGTCTCCTACTTCATTTGTCTATCCTTTTAAAAGCAGAAAATCGACCTTGTTCAAATTTTGAAGGTTACACCAACGCAAACTTTTTCAAAAAACACACATGGTCTCAACACCTCCTGTTGGATAGCAAAGAATTACCGATTTCTAAATTGTGCCTGCATAAATTCCTGGTAAGAAGGATAATCCAATTGAAGCGGCGAAGCAATTACAAACAGTTCTGTTCCCGCTTTGCAAACCACATCAAATGGTCCGCCTTCCAATTTGATAAAATCATCTCCATGAAATGCCTCCCCATTGATTTGGCCCTCCCCTTTAATGACATAACATGAGTACATTTCACCATCTTCAGGTTGCCAGGAAAATGGTATCCCGTTTGCATTCAATTTGAAAATGGAAATACCTGGGCTTAGCAATTTGAAAGGGCTGCTTTCACCTACATAGGTGGTATACATCCCTTCCGCTTTTTCCTGGCTCGGAAAATCTGCTTTAAGATAGTCCTTATAAGAGGCTGCCATCTCCCTGGATTTTGCATAATCCGGGTCGAGCCATATTTGAAACATCATGGCTCCTTCGTGCATATGCTCTGAGTGTTCAATACCGGAACCTGCTTGTATAACCTGAGCATCGCCTGCTTCAAGGGTTTTCCATACTTTTTCTGCTGTGTCGTAATGTTTGATTTTCCCTTCCAGCACAAAACTCATGATTTCAAATCCCCGGTGTGGATGCAGGGGAAGGGTACTTTCGGAGTTCGAAATGGCTCTTGCCCAATAAAACAGGGAAGAATAAGGTTTCAACTTTCCGCCATCTTGCGGAAAACCTATAGGTTTATTTTCTACTATTTGACCACCGTTGAAAGCACCGGAGGCTTGCGCTGACTTTGATATTATTTCAAGCATAAGTTTGGTATTGCCTAACAAACAAGCAAATTCTTAAGATGTTGGAGCGCCTAATTTTTCCAGCTCATTCTTTATCTCATTACCCAATACCTCAATTTCCTTCAATTGCTTTTTATACAAATTGATTTGCATTTCCTTAAATCCCTTATTAAAGCGCAGCAGGTTTCTAAAGAGCAGGTCATTGATCACCTGTCTGTTCCCCTTTTCTTTTTCCATATCAAAATGTGCAGAATAATATGGAATCAGATGATTGAGCACATGGTTTTCATCAATTTTATTGTATTCTTTTATCTCCCAAACTACTGATTCATAGTAGTTTATGATATCACGCAACAACTCCCGGTTTTTTATCAGCCTCGATTCCCCGGTTTGTTGTAGTTCGTGGTAAGTAATACGTCTTTGAGGCAAGGTAGAGTACAGGGTTTGCGCCTTTATAAACAATTCAATGCTGTCAGGTCTTGGTCGGTCAAAATTCAGATTCAAAATGGTATCAGCACCCCTGGAAATAACACCCAGAATGTTGATTTCATCACGAATAAGGGAGGTGTCGGCGTACAATTCCTCCTTGATATTTTGTAGATAGGTTATTTCCTTTTCCTTGTTTTTCGAATTTTCTCTCCATTCATTTATAAAAAAGGATAGCATGATGCCTACAACGATTGTGATTAGTTCTAAAAAGTAGTTTTTGTTCCCTCTGATTTTCATTTTAAACAGGCTTTTAAAAGAAATAGTTAGCGGATGAAACTTTTCGCTAAACTAAAACTTTTTAAATACTGTAAGCATGCCTAACTTTGGCACTCTTTTGGGAAGACATTAGCAAAAAATATAATTTAAATTAAATCCAATATGATTAAGATTACTTTACCGGACGGGTCGGTTCGATCGTATGAATCGGGCGTAACCGGTATGGACATCGCAAAAAGCATTAGCGAAGGATTGGCCAGAAACGTACTGGCTGCAAAAGTTAACGGAGAAATTTGGGACCTTACCCGTCCTATCACCACCGATGCTTCCTTCCAGTTGCTTACCTGGGATGACAAAGGTGGTAAATCAACTTTTTGGCACTCTTCAGCTCACTTGATGGCAGAAGCGTTGGAAGCGCTATACCCTGGTATTAAATTCGGTACAGGCCCTTCCATCGATAGTGGTTTTTACTACGACGTAGATCCGGGTGAGCATAAAATATCAGCTGACGACTTTCCAAAAATCGAAAACAAGATGTTGGAATTGGCGCGTCAGAAAAATGATTACGTAAGAAAGGATATTGAAAAAGCAGATGCTATTTCCTTTTTTAAAGATAAAGGAGATGAGTACAAGTTGGAACTTATCGACAAGCGTGGCGATAGTGAAAGTCTGACTTTGTACCAGCAAGGAGAGTTTATCGATCTTTGTAAAGGTCCACACCTTCCAACTACTGAAAAAATCAAAGCGGTAAAATTGACCAACATTGCCGGTGCATACTGGCAGGGGGACGAAAACCGCCAGCAGATGACTCGTGTGTACGGTATCACTTTCCCTAAACAAAAGGATCTTGACCTGTACAACAAAATGATGGAAGAAGCCAAAGCACGTGACCATAGAAAATTGGGTGCTGAGCTGGAGCTTTTTATGTTTTCAGAAAAAGTAGGTGGTGGTCTTCCCATCTGGTTACCAAAAGGTACTGCATTGAGACAGCGTTTGGAAGATTTCCTTAAAAAAGAACAAATCAAACGTGGTTACCAACCGGTTATCACCCCTCATATCGGTAAAAAGGAATTGTACGAAACTTCCGGTCACTGGGATAAATATGGTGAGGATTCATTCCAGCCTATCAATACCCCAAAGGAAGGTGAGCTGTTCTTGTTGAAACCGATGAACTGTCCGCACCACTGTGAGATCTTTGGACACAGACCTCGTTCTTACAAGGAACTTCCATTGCGTGTCGCTGAGTTTGGTACAGTGTACCGTTATGAGCAAAGCGGTGAGTTGCATGGTCTAACCAGGGTAAGAGGATTTACGCAAGATGATGCACACCTTTTCTGTACGCCGGATCAGTTGAAGGACGAATTTTTGGGCGTATTGGAATTGACACAACACGTTTTGAAGAAACTTGGTTTTGATAATTATACCGCTCAAATTTCTTTGCGCGATCCCGATAATCATGAAAAATACATCGGAAGCGAGGAAGATTGGAACAAAGCGGAGCAGGCCATTATCGATGCTACCAAAGAGGTTGGTCTGAAGACTGTAACTGAATTGGGTGAGGCTGCTTTCTATGGTCCAAAACTGGATTTCATGGTTAAGGATGCCTTGGGCAGAAGCTGGCAATTGGGTACCATTCAGGTAGATTACAACCTGCCAAAGCGTTTTGAATTGGAGTATATTGGTTCCGACAACCAGGCACATCGCCCTGTGATGATTCACCGCGCTCCATTTGGTTCTATGGAAAGATTCATTGGCGTTTTAGTAGAGCACTGTGCGGGTAAGTTCCCACTGTGGCTGGCACCTGAACAATACGCGATTCTTCCTATCAGCGATCGTTTTATTGATTATTGCAAGGAAGTAGAGAATCAATTGGCTGTAAATGACATCCGTGGATTTATAGATGCCAGGGCTGAGAAAATTGGGCGTAAGATTCGTGATGCAGAGGTTAGAAAGGTTCCAATTATGCTTATCGTAGGTGAAAAAGAGGCTGAAGACGGAACGGTTTCTGTTCGAATTCAGGGAGAAGGTGACCAGGGTGCTATGAATATCGAAGATTTTGTGACCTGGTTAAATGCAAAACTATAAGGTGTA
>JAGQWW010000245.1 GCA_020436955.1 Saprospiraceae bacterium
TGGAAAAATCTGTCAAATATGTAAGGTATTTTTTCTTCAGCTATCCCTCTGCCGGTATCAGTAACTTCGACTGTTACCACTTCGCTAGTTTCAGTTAGCCCAACCCTAATCTCTTTACCTATGGGTGTGAATTTTATAGCATTAGATAATAGGTTGTAAAATATTCTGACAACCTTCCTTTCGTCGACAAATAGAAAGATGTCGGTCTCGGGAGCAATAAATCTTAATTCGATCTTTTTCTCAGTTGCCAATGATTCAAAAGACATGATTATTCCCTTCAACAACCTTGTAAAATTGAAGTTAGCCACTTCCATTGAAACCTTACCGGATTCCAATTTTGAAAGGTCAAGTAATTGATTTATCAATGCCAGCAAACGGTCTGCATTTTGCCTGGCTGTTGTCAATAAAATCCGATCTTTTTCAGTAGTAATATTGGGTAACACCTGGTCGATGGGTCCTTTTACCAAAGTAAGGGGAGTCCTGAATTCATGTGAAATATTAGCAAAGAACATGGATTTTAGTTTATCCAACTCTTCCATCTTGCTTTTCTCCGTCCTTATGGTGTTAATCTTGTCAAATAGACCATAAAATAAGGTGCCTGAAAAAAGAATAGTTCCTCCAAGGAAAATATAAATGGTAAAATATGCTCCGCCAGCTGTACTTAAAAGATTGAATAGGTAGATAAAGGTTGTAACTGCCAGGATACTGAATGATAGTATTAAGCTTTTCGCTGCTTTGTCACCCTTTTTGTAAAGTAACACAACAGGGTAGACAGTACCAATCACCCAAACCAATAAATTGATATTGTTGATATAAGAGAGGGTGTAAACATTGGCTGTAAACAGGGAAGTTACATGGGTAAAGAAAAAGGTGAAAACGGCAATTCCCACAAAATAGGGACTGTATGCAGGTAAGGTATTTTTTAAATTGAGAAAGGAGTAGATAAACGCTGAACCCGAAAAAACAATGAATGAAATAGCTAATTGTAAATAACTTACACCCAATCCGGGAGATGCATAATCAAACCAGACTTGAAATACTCCCATGAATACACTCAAGTAAAAGGCAAAGCTCAACATGAAAAGCCCGTAAAAGATAAACTCGTTTTCTTTAAAAAGAAAAAATAGAAAAAAACTGACCAGGGCAAACAGTGCCATTACACCAGTATAAAACCAGGCTAAATTTTGATGATGAGTCGTTTTTTGTATGGCCAGCCATGATGGTTGGATACTTAAATGCATTAAATGGTATGAGTTTTCCGGATTCCTTACAAAGGTCCTTACAAAGAAACTTATGGAGTCTCCTGGCAGAAGACTAATAGGGAAATAAGTATAGTTGGACCTCAATTCAGACTTGGATGGTGGAAATGCAGCACCGGATATCCCGGATTCTAACACCGCACCGTCCTTGATTTTGTAAACCCAGAAGGTATCTGTTGCCGAACATAAATTTAAATATTCATGTCTGGTGATAGCCTCATCATTCCTGACGTTAAATTTAATCCATCCGTAAAATGAGCTTTCCGGTTTTAAATCAGGAATCGTTGTGAAATTTTCGTCCCGAACTTGAAGGAGATCTTCTATATCCAACTTGCCGGAGATGTCAAGAAAAAATTTGGTCGAGTCTGCCAGAACCATTCTTTCTTGCGATTCGCTGCCTAAAATAACAGTAGGAATTATGTTCGCAGCTACGAGCCCATTAGTACAAAACCACACAAATACTATTAAAACCAGGACTCTTGACATCTGGGATTTGGATTAAATAGGGTCATTAAAACCCAAAGATGAATTTTATTCACTTCAGAAGACAATATTAAATGCGGAAAAATTATTCCCCTTTTAATTTATTTATAAAATGTAAAAGTCAAAAGTGATTAACCCATTCCCCCATTAACCCATTCCCCCATTCTCCCATTGACCCATTTCCCCACTCTCCCCTTTCTACTATTTTCCCCCATCCTTCCTTTTCAAAATAAAAAATCCTAATTTTCGGCACAGAAGCAAAACAGTATGATAGAATACGAATCACCGGTGCTGGAAGCAGCTGAAGCATTTGTTACCAAACACTTCAAAGAGAACATTTCGGACGACCATGTATTTCACGATTTGGAACATACCAAAGAGGTAGTGGAGTCTGCATATGAGATTTCAATGGGGTATCAGTTAGAGGACAGAGAGATTGAATTATTGCTACTGGCTGCATGGTTTCACGATACCGGGTATGATAAAGGACCGGATGGCCATGAGGAAAGAGGTTGCGAGTACGCGAAGCAATTCATGCAAGGGCATAATTTTTCAGAGGATGATATAGAAGAGGTTTGCAACATCATTATGGCAACCAAAATGCCCCAGGCCCCGGAAGGTGATCTGGCAGAGATTATGGCTGATGCCGACATGAGTCACCTGGGTAAAAAGTCCTACTGGGATCGTTGCGGAAAGATTAGACAAGAACTTCATCTGGTAAAAGATGTAATCATGTCTGAGCAGGAATGGGTAGATTTTGAAATTGACTTCCTTACCAATCACCGGTACCATACAGATTTTGCCGAAGAGCTCTATGACAAAAAGAAACATAAACATATCCGTCAGCTTATCAAACAGAAGCTGCGTCTAAGTCCGGCGGAATACGAGTCTCCTGAAACCATTTCCAAAAAGGAATTGGACATCAAGAAGAAAGCTGAGAACTTTCAAAATAAGACCTACAATAAAGATTACGAAATAAAGGAATTAAGATTGGGACGAGGTGTAGAAACCATGTATCGAACCGCTTACCGCACACATGTAAGCTTGAGTTCCATCGCTGATTTTAAAGCAAATATCATGTTGAGTATCAATGCAATTATCATTTCCATCGTGATATCTACGCTTGTACCCCAATTTGATACCAATACAAAATTGATTTTACCGACTGTGGTGTTGTTAGTAGTTTGTCTGGTAGCGATGTTTTATGCTACACTTTCTACCCGACCAAAAGTTACAGAGGGTAAGGTCTCAAAGGAAGACATTGAAAACAAAAAAGGGAACCTGCTCTTTTTTGGCAATTTTTATAAAATGCCACTCAACGATTATGATTGGGGAATGCGCGAATTGATAAAAGACTCAGACTATCTCTATAGTACGATGACCAAGGACCTTTATTTCCTGGGTATTGTATTGGCGAAAAAATATAGATACCTGAGCACCTGTTATTCTGTGTTCTTATTTGGCCTTATCATTTCAGTGGTTGTTTTTGCGCTTACTTTCCTACTATAGGAACATGTTTTCAACATTGCTCCTGTTTTTTGCGTAAATTTATTAGCGTTAACCGCAAATGTATGACCAAGCACTACTTCTCATTTCATTGGGCAGCTATTGCCCTTTTATTTTTTTCTGCAATTTCTTGTAATGTCCAATCCTTCGAATCTGAAGCGGAGGAAGAGGACAAACTTCCCAATAGCTGGTTTTTTATGCAACGGGCTTACCCGATGGGATATATTCCAAAAGATGCTTACCAAAGTGGCTTAAAGCAGGTAGCATCTTTTAAAAACAATGCAGCCTTTGCAAAACAGGGCGAACCCTGGGCCTTTGCTGGTCCGGTAAATATCGGAGGTAGAATTACCGACCTTGAAATGCCTGAAGATGATTTGCAAACCATCTATGCCGGAGCAGCTTCAGGTGGTATTTTTAAATCTACCAATCAGGGTAATTCATGGGAACCTATTTTTGACGAGGCTGCAAGCCTGAGTATAGGTGATATTGCTCTGGCCCCTTCGAACAAAAATATTTTGTACGTCGGCACCGGAGAGGCCAATGCGGGCGGTGGATCCCTTGCCTATGATGGATATGGTGTTTACAAATCTGCTGATGCCGGTGTAACCTGGGAACATGCCGGTTTGGAAAATGTAGGAAGTATAGGCAGAGTAGCCATCGATCCCGTCAATCCCGATAAAGTATTTGTAGCTGCCATGGGTGATTTGTTTGGAAATAATCCGGAACGAGGTCTGTATCGAACCACCGATGGGGGAGACTCTTGGGAACAAGTACTTTTTGTAAATGATTCGACAGGCGCCATTGATGTTATTATTCATCCGCAGGACCCATCCATCGTTTATGCTGCAACCTGGGAAAGGGTGCGTCGCCCTGAGCGAAGAAGTTATGGCGGACCGGGTAGTGCTATTTTTAAAAGCATAGATGGGGGTGATAACTGGACTAAATTGGAAAATGGCTTACCAACCAATGAGTTGGGAAGAATAGGTCTGGCTATTTCACCTTCCAATCCTGACATATTATATGCTGTAGTTTCAAACAAGGAGTCTGACCACCAGGGTTTCTTTAAGACTACCGATGGAGGTGAAAACTGGAGCTTTACCGGAAATGATGGATTTGGCGGTGCTAATTTTATGTATTGGTTTGGGAAAATATTTATCCATCCTACCAATCCTTCCAAAGTATTTTCGGCTAGCCTCGATATGCATGCTTCAACTGACGATGGTCAAAACTGGTATTCCATGACTGTCGGAAAAGCGCATGTCGATCAACATGCCATGATTGTGCATCCTTTGGATACCAATTTTTATATCATTGGAAATGATGGAGGAATTTACATTTCCAATGATGCAGGCGATAATTGGAGGCATCTTGATAATATGCCGATTACACAATTTTATACCTGTGAGATTGATTATCAAAACCCCAATCACCTGTTAGGAGGCACCCAGTACAATGGTACCAATAGAACTTTAAGTGGTTCGACAGACGATTGGACGCGTATAAACGGAGGCGATGGTTT
>JAGQWW010000246.1 GCA_020436955.1 Saprospiraceae bacterium
CCTACCTCTGGGGGTATCATAAGGAACAATTTCATTCATACCTCAAGGGATGTGGGTATTGGCCTTGAGTCTGCTGCTGACCCAAAAGTTTATCACAACACAATCGTTACTAACAATTATTTCAACTCTATTGAATACCGATTCTCAGGAACAACCAATGTACATATTGCTAATAATCTCACTACCGAAGCCATAAAAACCCGAGATGGTGGTTCCGGATTGGTAGAAACCAATTTTATAACAAACGATAGATCCATTTTTGTAGATGCGGATAACTTTGATTATCATCTGGCACATAATCCACCTGCCGAAGTATTGGATGCCGGTACGATGCTGGCGGATGGAGGTATAGATTTCGATTGTGAGGACCGGGTAACAGGGATTGGACCAGATCTTGGTGCAGATGAAACACCATTTATTGTCAAAACATTGGAAAATAATGCTTTTGAAGCTTTCCGATTTTCACCAAATCCTTCACATGGATATTTGTTAGTTGAAAACGCAATGCCAGGGAAAAAAGCCACCATTTTATCCTTATCAGGTAAAGAAATGTACGTTGAAAAGATAGTATCAAACTCCTTTGAAATGGACATTTCCCCTCTCCATGCAGGTTTTTATTATCTGGTTATCCAAGCTCAAAATGGTGGTAGTATTTATCGAGGTAAATTTGTAAAAAGGTAAGATTGGCATGCAAACAATCATTACTTATTACATATTGGATTTCCATTTTTTATAGCTTTCATCATTTTAAAAAAGAATTAGCAAAAGATCTATCTCATCTTATTGGCCCCCTTGATGTTGGACCTGGACCACCTTGTCGCTACCCCTAATTTCCAGGCCAACCGATGTAGTATCAAATTTCATCCCTTGCATACATTTGACGCAATAGCAATCTATTTTATCCTCATCTTTTTTCCTCATGCCTTTTTGCATAATCGGTATCGGATTGCTTTTACACCTGGCAACCAATCTTCTGGACTGCATTTTAGCATATGAAAAATGTAAAGCTTTTTTGAGAAGCTTCAGCACCTGAATTTTTGCAATGGATTAGCGTTTAGCATATCTTAACGATAATTATTTGGCCAGCAATTAAAAGGGAATCTTCTACAATACTTTATCTTTAACTCAACATCAAAATTTTTATACTTAATAGCCATGAAAACGATCTTTCAATTATTTTTTGGTTTTACTATTCTACTACTTTTTTCAAAAAGTGCTTTAGGTCAGGATATTATTGAATTGACAAATCCATCTTTTGAGGGTTTCCCACAGCAATCAACACTTCCAGTTGGATGGATTGACTGTGGATTTGAGGGTGAATCACCACCTGACATCCAACCAGGTGGATTTTTTGTTATTCGTAAAGCTTATAATGGTGATACCTATTTAGGTATGGTATCAAGAGACAATTTCACCTTTGAATCAGTTACTCAACCACTATTGGTAAATATAAAAGCATTTGAGTGTTATAGGTTTTCAGTGTATCTATGTCAATCTAAATCCTTCAAATCCCCAAATAGGAAGGATAATTCACTTTCGAATTTTGATACCCCAATTTCATTTGAGGTTTGGTTAGGAAATGAGTATTGCGAAAGAGATTTTCTGATTGGAACAACCAAAGCAATAGATCATCAAGATTGGAAAGAATATGAATTTGAATTTCAGACTGATCAGGAATATTCATTTATAACCTTGCAGGCAGGTTCCATTAGAAAATTTGAAGACACAGTAAATGGAAACATCCTTATTGATAACCTCTCCCCCATTTATTTAATAGATTGTTTTGAGGATTAGGTCTATTAAGTAGTTAGTTAAATAAGGAAAAACGGAGTTTTCCGTACTTTTAGAAAATACACCATTCACCATTTGTGAAAAGTTCCGTTTTTTTCCTGTTAACGATACCATGCAAAGCAACATCAAATCTAAAATCCTCAACGCCCTGCTCATCATCACTTCCTTGTTAGCATATCTGCGTTGGGGAGGCGGCAATGAAGCCTTCCTCTTTCAAATGGAAGGCGAGATTTTGGGTAAATTGTTTTCAAACCCAAAAGGGGTTTTACATCCCTTCACCATCCTTCCACTTATCGGCCAGATTTTATTATTGATTACCCTCTTCCAAAAAACGCCAGGTAAAAAACTGACCTATATCGGGATCGCATGTATCTCCCTCCTACTTATGTTCATCTTTGTAATTTCCCTAATAAGCCTGGACCTAAAAATTTTACTGTTCTCAACTCCATTCCTCCTGGTTACCATCCTAACCATTACCCACCATAAAAGAACCCCCACAAAATACCTCATCAATTTAAGGCCCCCATACCACATACTTCATACCTCATACTTCATACTTCATACCTCATACTTCAAATCTCTCCATGAACCTCTCGCAATACGTCCAAAAAAGAAACGGTGTCCCCATGGGGCATAATCGTTCCCTGCAAAATATGCTGAAGCGATCCCTTGGCGCTGGTACCTTCGCCGGATTTTGGCAGTACTGGAATCCCATCTGGAGCTATTACTTAGGTAAATACATCTTCAAACCACTCAAAAAAGTATTTCCGGTTGCATTGTCACTGGTACTCACCTTTGTAGTGTGCGGATTCATTCACGACCTGGTGATCATGGGTATCCGAAAGGAATTGGCCCTTGTTTTCACCCCCTGGTTTTTGTTAATGGGGACTTGGGTCGTGGTAAGCGAACGTTTTAATCTCCAGTACAATTTTCCTAATTGGGTAAGCAGAGCAGTAATCAATTTGATAACGATTGTGATTTGTTTTTGGCTGGCAGGGCCACTTATGCTTTAAAGAGTAGCAAAACCTCAGTAAAAATTAGTACTTTTTGGGAGGCTCCAATACGGGTCAAAATTTTTTCCGGTCAGATTTTATTCATCATCACATTCAAAACCAATCGTGGATTATCAAAAGGTTTTTCAGGCATTTAATACCATAAGTCCGATTTCGGATCAAGCTTGGGCAGATTTCAGGCCACTATTGGAATCCTGTAGTTTAAAAAGGAACGAATACCTGGTGCGGGAGGGAACAAATGTCAACCATTGTTATCTGCTCCTGGAAGGTGTTATTCGGGTCTATTACAATAAAGACGGAAACGAATACAATAAGACCTTTTTTATTCCGGGCATGTTCCCTACTCCACTTACAGCCTTGATATCCGACCAGCCTTCTGCTCTTTCTTTCCAGGCCCTTGTACCTTCACAATTGCTTCGCTTTTCTTATAAAGGATTCAGGGGCCTATTTGATCAACATCGCTGCTTTGAGTCTTTGTTGCTTACAATACTCGAGCAACAATGGATAAAAAAAGAAAGGCATGATATCCAAATGGTGACCAACGATGCCACCGATAACTACCTGATTTTCAGAGAAACCTATCCGGATTTGGAAAACATGATTCCACAATATCACATCGCCTCTTACCTGGGTATAACTCCTATCCAATTGAGTCGCATAAGGGCCAAACTCTTGCAATCCTAACCCCTACTCCATTCCTTAACATATGTTAATGCACAGGTTTTGAGTTCGCCGCAGTTTTGCAGTGAACTTAAAAACATATGTATTATGAAAATGATTTTCTCTTTTCCAATCTCAATCTATTTGGTCGCTACCATCGCCAGCTTGTGCATCATGATAATCATCGATTATCTGTTGGGGGCTGAAGCCGAACATCTCAATGCATGGGTCATTGTCAACCGTCTTTTCGGCAATGCAACCACCATTGGTGACAGTCTTGCTATTAGAAAATTCGGGCTGGCGGGTGCCACCTTTATCATGCTCCTTGCTAATGCCATTTTTGGATCCCTACTACTTCAACTGGTAAGGATAATTATCATTTTTTTTCACTCCTAAAATCCTCTAACATGAAATTTATCATTCATTTTTTATGGCCCCTTTTCCTCCTGCTCGGTTTGCGCGGTTTTAGTCAGGACCCTATACCAGGTCATTCACCTTATTGGCAGATTGGAATAGGTCTCGGTGAACTCCCAACAGGAGGAAGTTTTAAACCGAGTCTGACCTTTGGCTACCATTTTAATAATAAATTCTATGCCGGCATCATCTACCAGTTTAAGGATCACATCCAAAGAGATGGAAATTCCTTTAATGCAAAATCAAGTGGTATAGAAGGATTAATTGCCTCGGAAGAATCAGTAGCGCAGCGATTTTTAATTCACACCCGGTTTACACCCATTAAAAATGGACCATTTCTATCCGCTGGAATTGTTTTCAACGGTAAAGACACCGAACAGATGCAATTTGATGACAGCGAAAGAAACATCAATGGTGTTGATTTACAGGGCCCTATAAGCATCACACAAAGTCGACCGGCAGGTTGGGGCATGGCACTAGGCCTGGGATACCAATATGACTTTAAAAACGGATTTTCGGCCGGATTCGAATGGACACCAGCCTGGGGACAGTATCCTGAACCGGCTTTTACCTTTTCCGGAAAACAGGAAATATCGGAAGAAACAACCCACTACTTAGAGAAAAAAATGGATGTAGCATTCAAAAAGAGCGTAACCAATATGTACAAGGTCTTTCACCTTGGACTGGCTTACCGTTTTCAATAAGTCCTTTCATAGTAGCGGCATTGCTTTTTTGCTACTTGTGACCAAAACGATTACAAATGACTAATCCAAATTAAATCAACCATTTAAAAACATCCAACGTGAAATTATCAGACAACACCATATTGATTACCGGAGGCACTGCTGGCATAGGACTGGCATTAGGCAAAACCTTACTGCAATTGA
>JAGQWW010000247.1 GCA_020436955.1 Saprospiraceae bacterium
CCTCAAGTGCCAGGCCATGAGATAGCAGGGATTGTTTCTGCTGTCGGACCGAAAGTGACGAAGTTTAAGGTTGGAGACAAGGCAGGTGTAGGTTGTATGGTAGACAGTTGCATGGAATGCCCAAGTTGTAAAAATGGTGAAGAACACCATTGTGAAACCACTGGATTCACAGGTACTTATGGTGCACCAGATCCGAAATCACCAACAGGTATTACTCAGGGTGGATATGCAAATAATATCGTAGTTACAGAGCATTTTGTAATCAAAATTCCTGACAGTATCGAATTGAAACATGCCGCACCCTTGCTTTGCGCTGGCATCACTACCTATTCACCAATGATGCAGTATGATGTTAAAAAAGGTAATAAAGTTGGTGTAATTGGTATTGGCGGACTTGGTCACATGGCCATTAAACTTGCCGTTTCAAAAGGCGCAGAAGTATATGCCTTTACTACTAGTGCAAGCAAAAAGGCGGATATTCTATCTTTTGGAGCCAAAGAAGTAATTGTCGTCAATAAAAGTGAGGACCTTTTTCCCTGGAGGGGCAAATTGGATAACATGATTTCAACGGTACCTTATGCCTATGAAATGTCCCCATACATTGATTGTGTAAAACCTTATGGGTATTTCACCCAGGTAGGCCAACCAATCGGAGGTCAGTTATCCATCAACAATTTCAATATGATTTTTAACCGGGTTAACTTCAATGGTTCCTTAATCGGTGGTATTCCTGAGACACAGGAAGTGATGGATTATTGCGCAGCAAACAAAATCTATCCACAGGTTGAAATGATTGATGCTTCACAAATAAATGAAGCATGGGAAAAAGTAGTGAATAAAGAGGCGCGCTACCGCTATGTTATTGATGCAACTACTTTTTAAAAAAGGGTATCATGAAGTCCTTACCATTTTTATCCTTATCGCTGATTTTTCCCTTGGTTTTGGGTTATTCTAAACCTTTGGAAAAATCAGCCACCAAAGCGAATATCATTCTGATGGATACAATTCGTATAGTAATACAGGTAGGAGATACTCAAATAGACGCCATGCTTTTTGACAATCCTACAACCAGGAGTTTTCTGAAACAATTTCCTTTAACAGTTACAGTTGAGGATCATGCAGGTACGGAAAAGATATTCTATCCAAAACCTCCCCTTGATAAAAAAGGAGCGCCTGATGGAGCAAAACCTGTGAAAGGCGATATCATGTATTACGCTCCCTGGGACGATGTAGCCATTTTTTATAAAAGCTTTCGATATGCACCCGGGTTGATTCCTATGGGAAACATCCAGGATGTCGATGCATTAGTCGAGGCATTACAGCATTCACATTCAATTACATTTAAAATAAAATAAATATCATGGAGATCATTAAAAATAAGAACATACCCTCTGTTCAGGGTCCTGATGCCTGGTTTACAGGGGCAGTGAGAATCGATCCACTATTTCAACAAAAAGAAAGCACCAAAGGCGCAGGGGCTCTTGTAACCTTCGAAGCTGGTTCACGCACAGCCTGGCATACGCATCCGGCCGGTCAAACACTGATAGTTACATCCGGCTTGGGTTGGGTGCAACGAGAAGGTGGCCTTATTGAAGAAATAGGCCCAGGTGACATCGTATGGTTTGAGCCTGAGGAAAAACACTGGCACGGAGCATCGGCTACCAAAGCGATGAGTCATATCGCTATCCAGGAAGAAGTTGGGGGTGAAGTGGTTGAATGGATGGAAAAGGTGACTGATGAACAGTATTTGCAGGGGAGGTAATTATTCCCCCCTTTCCTTATAATACTCCTCCAAACATGCATCCAATGAATTTCCATTTTCGTGGATGCAGGTACAAAAAGTTTTACATGCATCCGGGTCAGGGTTGTTGGGGCATTGGGTCATACAGGCATCGTAGGTGTTGCGTGGGAACATTTCCCAACCTTGTGTTACAATAACCCCGACCGTAAGGATAGCTATAAATACACCACTGAAAAATTTGAAAGGAAACCGGTTGTCCAAACCCCGGTATAATGGAAGTTCACGGTTGGCTCGTTTGTGGTTGAATGGGAAAATCAAGCGCAGTTTGTGATAATCCCAGGCCAATAAATACATGTTGGCCAGAACCATCAAAGGTGAAGTTATCAGCGAGCCATCGAATCGGACCGCCATAGATAAAACAAAGATGTTGAGGATGATAGGGAAATAAATCAAAGCTCCCAGCGTCGCAGTTCTTGGAATCAATAGCAGAATCGCTGCGGTCACTTGCATAACTCCGATAAATGGATAGTAAAATCCGGTATAAAAAATGGCTTCCAGATAATGGCCCATGGGGTGATGGATGGAAAGGTCGGTAAACCGTTCTCCCATAATTTTTACCAGACCGGAAGGTATGAATCCAAGTGCCAGCATTACCCGACAAAAGATGGAAAACAACCAATGCCATTTATTGGTACGAATACGATAATGCAAGTCGTCAAGGCGATCAGCTAAACTCATAGTACATCGGGTTTGAATGGGAAGATGCTACATTTCTGACCAATGACGGATGAACTACTAGTAAAATTCGACGAACTAGCCTTTAGTATAGCTCAAAAGCATCAATTAGCACATTGCCGCAATAAGGTGTGTCTCGCGTTGAATCAAAATCTGGCGATAATTTCAGACTGGATATTGGAAAGGGTATATAAATCGAAGTTTGTATTTCTATCCAATCCCTTTTTACATTTTTAGGGGCACGAAATAAAACTTCCTCTCTGCCATCTTCACCTATTCCGATAACTTCTAATTCAACTGGTTGGTTATATGAAATTGGATCGTAGGTGACTCTGCTTATGCTCAAATACTCTTCTGCACGACCGATTAGCAATCTCAGCGTATAAAGTCCCGAAATTGGTGTTACTAACCTTTGAATAATGCATTCCCTGGTTCCATTGTCTCTTACAACCATACCAACAAATTGGTTGCCTTCGATGGCATTGTTACTTACTTCAAAAGGTCTTATTTCCATATCATTGGCAAAAAGGTCAGGTGGTGTTTCACCTTCAAAACCGCAATCCAACCAACCATCTGGTAAAGATAAAAATCCAGGTGTTCCTTGTTCAAAAGAACTATTTTGGATGTATTCTCCATAGAATGGTGCTGGTTCTTTGTTGCACGAAGACAAAATTAAAAGGACAACAAGTAGCGAAAAGATAAGTATTCTGTTTTCCATAAGTAGATTAATTAGTTTTCAATTATTGCTGATTTATTCGCTTCGATACAGTTCAAATTTATCGATTACGATATTTCCCGTGTAATCACTTCCATCCGTATCTTTCCAGGTTGGTGTGATAAGGATAGTTTTCATTTGAAATGGAACCCTAAAAGTAGCATTCAATTCAAACCATTGCATAGTCGAAACAGGCTCTGATTCAAACAATACTATTTTCTCCCCGGTTTCATTTATTCCTTTTATCTGTATGGCCGTTGGGACATTGTAATTGGTACGTTTGGTAAGGTCCATACCGCAACTTCCATAATAGTCGGACCTGGCAATCAGGAGTTTGGCCGTAAATTTCCCGGTTAAAGGTTGTTCGAAATCCTGTCCGATACATTCCCGATATTCATTGCCTTTTATGACAAGTCGAATAAACTTATCGCCATCTTCCGTCACCATATGAACACCATACCATTTCGTGTCACCACTTTTATGAAAAATACAGGTATTGGTGCCACCATAATTGACCCAACCCAAAGGCAAATCACCATTTTGAGGATCTCCTTCTTCAAAAGAGGGGTTTTGGATGAGGTTCAATCCAAGCGAGTCATTTTGTTGGCCAAATGAATAAACAGGTCCGGCAGTGAAAAGGAAAAGAAACAGAAATGCCTTGTAATTCATAGCCTAAGCAAATGGTGAATGGTGGATTAAAATCAAGTTATTCAAAGGTAATAAAATTAGGATGCCCGCTAAACCTTAACGTATAATCCTTTATCCATTTTCTTTACTCTTCCCGATACCCAATTTGACGATACTTCCTTTCAAAAACCTCTCTCCATCCATCATAATTATGAGGATTTTCAAAGTTTCGGAGGTCAATTAGGATGGATTCGCTGGTTGGAAGTTTTTCGACTGCATTTTCAATATCCAAAAGGCCATATCCAATAGTGAGCAATCGAATTTCCAGTGTATTGGTTTGGATTATTTTGAAAATTGGATCAGTTATATAGCGCATACAATCTTCATTGGCAAAGGTGAGGGCGATATTGTTGGTATCCAGTGCTTGTAACAATTGGACGGCCTCATGGATTATAACCTTATCGTATAATCTAAAACTATCTACCTTTCGGAGTGAGTTCTTCTTAAAAAAAATACTTATTCCATCAACGCTGGGTGGAGGAAGGGGAGGTAGACCTTGCTCTTCGTATTTTGCTTCAACTCTTAGGTTAAAAGCATTTGCCCTTTCTGCCCTGTCCAATAATCCTTTCAACGCATTTTGTTGGTCTTTATTGAATTGGCCATTAGTAAGGAAGGTGAGCTGGTCCTTCCTTTCATTTAAATAAACATGAAAAGAATCTTTTTTTGATTGAAATTCAAAAAGTATGGATGGATGAAAAGAAGGTTCCACTTCCATCAAAAGGGTATATGGTTGGCAACCTGACAGCAATACCATCAAAATGACTAAATAGTATATCCCTCTTAAAACCATAGATTTTCTTTATCAGATGCAGGAAAATATTAAATAATTCAAAAATCAAAACCCAAAAATCAAAAATCAAAAATCTTTTCACCCCTCAAAAA
>JAGQWW010000248.1 GCA_020436955.1 Saprospiraceae bacterium
CGTAAATTCCATTTACCCATTTACCTATTAACCCATTAACCTATAAACCCATTTCCCCCATCACCTCTTCTTCCCCTTTTTCACCTTCTTCCTCGCATCCAACGCCCACTTCCAGAATTTGGGGAGCTTATTTCTTTCGTAAGCTGCATAGTAAGTTTCTTCCGATCCGAAGCTTCTAAAGAATTTTTGAACTCCAGGAATTTCAGATCCTTCAAAGTCGAAAATGATTTCCTTTCCGGCATTTTCCCTTATGATATGGTCGATTAAAAAATGCCTGGCGTGTTGTTTTCTGCCTTCTTCAGTTGCAGCGCTAAATAAGTTTATAATTCTATTTTTTGTTTCAAGGAAAAATCCCAAAAACAAGGTTTCATTTCCATCGGTAACTTTATAAATCTTTCCACATCGATGCTTGATGGCTGCTTCCATCAGCCGGAAAGCCTGGTCAAAATTTTCATCAGAAAACCCAACTCGATCTCCTTGTTGATTTTTATACAATTGGACCAATTCTTTTGCCTGGTCAACCTTTTCTACTAATAAGTGTGCTTGTGCTTTTTCGATCCTTTTTTTTAGACTTTTCTTGTAATCCTGGTAGATGGTTTCATACCCTTTGTTCAAATGCAGAATCAAATTGAGGCGTTTTTTACAGCGCCATCCTTTCACTTTTTCCACTTGATGGGTTTGCAGGTAAACCTTTTTAAATTGCTTAGGAATGTATCCTAGAAAATATTCAATTTCTTTATCTTCCAATGGACCGAAAATGCCCAATTGTTGAGTTAGAATAGGTTGATAAATTTGAGCACTTACCCATAATTTTCGATTATAGGGCATCGGAAACACCTGTTCATAATCTCCCAAGACAAGGCCACACCAATGTCCGTCCGCTACAATATCCAGGTACCATGTATAAGCGTAGGGAAATCCTAAGCTGTCCGCTTCAACAGCCTGATTCCATTTCTTATTATCAATGGTGTCCCGTTCTAGAAAATGAAGACTCAAATGGTTGGGTTTGAAGTAAAATTAAAAATTGGCAGGGAAAAGAAAAAGGGTATCCGATATTACCGGATACCCTTTTTACAATGAAAGAATTATATGGAAGTTATTCTTCTTCTTTACTTTCATCTTCAGCAGGTGCTTCTTCAGCCGGTGCCTCAGCTTCTGCTGCTGGCTCCTCTGCCGGAGTTTCTTCTGCTGGTGCTTCTTCGCTAGCCGGAGCTTCAGCTACAGCTTCTTCAGCTGGTGCTGCCGCTTCTACAGTTGCTTCTTCTGCCTCAACAGGTGCTTCCTCTTTCTTCTTAGGAACATAGTTAGAACCTGCTACTGTTGCATGGAAATCTGCAATTTCTTTTGCAGTTGCATCTGCGCGTGCTGACAATTTAGCTTCTTTTGCATTTACCCATTCCTGCCACTTCACATCGGCTTCTTCCTGGGTCATTGCACCTTTTTTAACACCTCTTGCAAGGTGTTTTTTAAACATTACTCCTTTCAAACGCAACATCGCTCTAACTGTATCAGTCGGCTGAGCACCTTTCATGATCCAATCAAAAGCTTTGTCTCTATCGATATCGATAGTAGCAGGCTTAGTCAATGGATTGTAAGTACCCAACTTCTCGATGAAACGACCGTCTCTTGGAGAACGTGCGTCGGCAACAACGATGTGGTAAAATGGAGCTTTCTTTCTTCCGTGTCTTTGCAAACGGATTTTTACAGACATGAGTTAAAATTTAAGATGGTTTAACCATACCCGCTTTCTCCCAATATGGGACAGCGGATTTTTAACAGCGCGCAAAGGTACATACATTTTAGTAAGAACCAAATACATTTTAAAATTTCTTCTATCTGAAGAAAAGCCTAAATATATGTTAAAGGACCTGTACCTATACAGCTTCTATCGTTCTAACTGCATCTTCTTGCAAAAACCAAAATACATGCAACAATTTCTGTTCCTTTTGTTATTTAGTTCGCTGATTGCCATTCCCCAGTCTTTTCAAAATGAAAATGCAGCATCAGCTAAAATTCAAATCGCCCTTTTATTGGACACTTCCAATAGCATGGATGGTCTTATTGACCAGGCGAAATCACAATTATGGAAAATTGTAAACGATTTGGCTATCTCTACCCAAAATGGCCAGATACCCAGTATTGAAATCTCGTTGTACGCTTACGGAAATGATGACTTTAACGGCAAACAAGGATATGTGAAGCAAATCGAACCCTTGATAACTGATCTGGACCAGGTCTCCGATGCTTTATTTCGATTACAAACTAAAGGTGGTTCTGAATATTGCGGAGAAGTAATTTATCAATCACTTCAGCAATTGCCGTGGTCAGGTAATAAAAATGATTTTAAGCTGATAGTGATCGCAGGCAATGAACCATTTACCCAAGGGCCTACCGCTCCAAATGACGCTTACAATCTGGCATGTTCAAAAGGAATTGCGGTAACTACAATTTTTTGCGGAGAATGGCAGGAAGGTATTAATACCGGATGGAAGGATGCACCCACTTGTTTGGAAAGTGATTATTTCAACATCGACCAGGACCAAGCTGTTGCGCATATCCCAACTCCTTATGATGAAGAAATTGTTGCCTTGAACCAGTCACTCAATGGCACCTATTTAGCCTATGGCATTGAAGGTGAATCAAGAATGGAATTGCAAAGTGAACAAGACAAAAATGCCAGTGTCTATGGATATGCCAATCTTAGAGAAAGAGTCTCCTTTAAAAGCAAAGCCCAGTACAATAATGCTTCATGGGATTTGGTAGATGCATATGCAGATGATGAAGCCGTGATAAAAGATCTAGAAGAGGATCAATTACCTGAAGTATTACAAGGCAAGACAGCCGAAGAAAAACGTACAATCATATCTGCAAAACAAAAGGAGCGGGCTGAAATCAAGGAAAAAATCAAAACCCTTGAGACAAAAGCTAATCAATACATTGCCGCTGCCAAAAAGGACCAGGCAGATGAAATGACACTAGATGCTGCCATCATGAAGTCGATAAGGGCAGCAGCGGCGAAAAAAGGTTTTTCTTTTAAGTAAGATCCACCTCGGTCGCACCCCAGCCATACTTGGGGTGGAATTCATTTTTAAAGGATTTCACCCCGGGTAGTTTAATTAGTCTGGTTGCGATAGCATCCTTTAATTTTCCCTTTCCGACTCCGTGGATGATGAAACCTTTAGGAACACCTAATTTCACTGCCTTTTCTAAATATTGATCAAAAACATTTAACTGTAATCTGAGCTTCTGACCGTTATCCATTTTATCAAAGTCATCAGACAAATATTCAATATGTAAATCCAACTCGGGTAAAAATTCTGCGACAGCTTTTACATCCAGCCAATCTGAAGGCTCTCTGTAGAATTTTGGCATTTTATTGCCTGTCTTCCTTTGCGTATATGAGCGCAAATCCTCTTCCTTTTTCCCTTGTGGAGTACCCTCAAAATTTTCAAACATTTTAAACAAGTGTCGCTGCTTGTCCAGCAAGGGTGCTGTCATTGTTTTGGTAAAAAAGGTTTTAGGCTTTATTTTCAATTCTTTAGAGTGCTTTTCAACTTTACCGGCTGTTGTTATGGGCCAGGCAGCCAGCTCCAGAAGTGGTGAATCATTCAATTGGTCATAAATCATATTGCCTATCTTCTCAAAGCTCATCGACTCCAACATTCCATCTTTTTCAATAGAAGGAGCCCCGAAGAAGCTTAAAAAGAAGTCATAAACCACATCTACATCCAAATCATTTACAAGAAAAATATCGTAAGATTGGATCATGCCTTCTTTCCCGGGTATGGGCAAAAACCCAACCTGTACCCCCTGGCTTTTAAGTATAGTATACTGTCTTTTTGGTTTAGCAGATTCTTCAGGTTTTTCAACAGCCTGGGCACCAAAGACAGGTTTTTTCTTTTTCTGGGCTTCCGGCTCCATACTTTCAATATCTTCCGGAAAAACCGGTATATCGAATCCGTCTTCCAACATTACTTTGACCATCCCATTGTCCAGATTGGCCACTACCCTTCCCAGCTCCCCTGTATGTAAAATTCTTACCCTGGTACCTTTTGAAAACATAACGTCTGTTCTTGAATTTATAAATTAGAATACAAAGCTAAAAAGACAAATAATAAAAGGTAAAAAAGGTTGTATCCTTTGTAGGAAAGTTAATTATTTCAAAAACATCAAATAATGATTGTGGAAAGCCTCAACTTTGAGACCGGTGGCATAAAATATGTTGTTAATAAGGCAAAAATCAAAATAAGCGATTAAAACACATCATTTTGGCATATCATTCGTTCTAATACCGAATGTCTTTCAAAATTAAAGGCTTTCATTATCTCATGAAATTATTCAGAATTATCATCTGGTGCCTGCTGGTTTTGGTTTCCTGTAACAAGGAAACCTTACGGATGGATAATTTCTTGATTCATGGCATTGACGTCTCTCATCATCAATCCTACATTAATTGGGAACAAGTTGCTAGCAACGATATTCATTTTGCCTTTATGAAGGCTACTGAAGGGGTAAGCCTGGTTGACTCGATGTATTGCGACAATTGGGATGGAGCAAGCAAAACTCCTTTGAAGAAAGGCGCCTATCATTTTTTCAGACCTACAGTTTCCGCTCAGGAGCAATTTGAAAATTTCACCATGATGGTGCAATTAGAAGACGGTGATTTGCCACCGGTATTAGATATTGAGGTGACTGATGGGGTTAAAAATCCTTTATTGGTCAACAATTGTAAAAAGTGGCTTG
>JAGQWW010000024.1 GCA_020436955.1 Saprospiraceae bacterium
CTTCAGCCAATACCAATCGGTAATCGGCCCTATCAGCATTCCGACCATAAGGTAAATGATGGATGAATTCCATTGCCTGTTGGAAAGTAGTGATGCCTTTTTGGGCGAATAAAGACCGAATAGTTGAGTCTTGAGTCATGAAAGGGAAAGGTGATCTGGGTTAATTTAAATGATGAAATACGAGTGACGAGTGGCGAGTTGGGGTTTTGGTGTTTAAATTAAATCATTCAGCCTAACAGGCATTTTTGGAATGGATATCTAATTCATCCTTAGTAGGTCAAGGGCATGCCCTTGACCTACTAAGGCAATTGTTTGCTGGGCTCCCATTCAACCTATTAGCCAATTGCTCTATTCACCCATTGTCACCCCCCAACCCCCTCAAGGGGGCGGCTAGATTGTTCGGTGCTCGCTATTCTGCGTTCGGTGTTCAGTGTTCGGTGTTTGGCTCCCGTTGGGTTCTGAAAATTTATTCCTGAAAGGATAAGGTCTAACCAGGCTCTATTAACCTATTAACCAATTCACCCATCCCCAATCCCCCATCTCCAAATCAAAAACCGAAAATCAAAAATCAAAAATCAAAAATCAAAAATCAAAAATCCTCACCCCCCCATCATCCCCACTCGATTCCCCTCTGTATCTTGAATAATTGCCATGTGGCCCCTTTCTTCAGAAATGAGTCTTTTGGGTATTACTATCGAACCTCCGTTTGGATTAACCTTTTCTAGGACGGCATCCATTTCATTGCCAACATGCAGATACATCAGTGCTCCTTTATCGGAGGGATAATAAAACTCCTGGTGATGTACCAATGCACCGCTACAGGATTCATCTGAAAAAAGGGCCATTCTGAAATCTCCGAATTCGAGAATTTGCATTTCGATATCCAGGATGGTTTCATAAAAGGTTTTGGCTCTTTCCAGGTTTTCGGTAGGTAATTCGAACCATTGGATTTGTCCTTTTTTCATCTGTCGGGTTTTTAAAGGTTAGTGGAAAATGCGGGAACTGCCGTTTCGTAGGATTTTAATTTGCCGCTGGCCGGATCCCAAAATTCAATTTTCCAGGCGTGGAGATAAATTTCTTCTTCGTTGGGCCTGACTTTGCTGCCATACTTACCGTCGCCAACAATTGGGCAGCCTAAATTTCCTAATTGCACCCTTATTTGATGGTATTTTCCGGTTTTGGGTCTGATTTCCAACAGGCATTTACCCTCTGATGATTGCATGGTACTGTATTCCAAAATCCCCTGGGCCGCTCCTTCTACTTTCTTTTTATGGATATGGGCCATCTTGGTTTTGGCATCTTTACTAATCCAGTTTTCGATGGTGTCTTCCAACTTTGGCGGACAGGGCTGGACCAATGCCAGGTAGGTCTTATTGATTTTCTGATCTCTAAATCGCTCATTGAGCATTTTCAGGATGCTTTTCTTTTTTGCCATAATGACCAATCCACTTACCGGCCGGTCTATGCGGTGTACTACCCCCACAAATGGTTTTTTCCTTTCGGCCCTGTCTTTTTTAAAAACATATGACTCCAGAGAAGGGAAAATGGCACTTTTCTCCACCAATAAACCAGCAGGCTTTTCCCAGACCCAATAGTCATCGGTCTCATCCACCAATCTAATCTGATCGTATAATGGGGAGGGAATGAAGGGAACATCCATGGTATTAACCGGACGTGGCCCGCGCTTTTTCTTAAAATCACCTTTCCGTTTGAGCATAGTATTTTTTAAAGGAAATACTATCAGGCACGAATGGCTTCTACCGGGTCCATCTTTGCTGCCTGATAAGCTGGTAAAAATCCGGCTATCAATCCGATCGCTACCGACCAGATCAAACCGTTGATAACATTTTGTGGAGCCAGGGAAATTTCAAAAGGCATGACTCCGGCGAGGGCAAAGGTAACTCCAAAAACCATAAGGAGACCAAATGCTCCACCTACCAGACACAAGATAACAGATTCAATGAGGAATTCCATCAAGACAACCCAGCGCTTGGCACCCAGGGCTTTTTTAATACCAATAATATTGGTTCTTTCCTTAACGGAAACAAACATGATGTTTGCTACACCAAAACCACCAACCAGGATAGCGAAAATGCCTATGATCAGCCCTAGTAAGTCAAACACACCAAAGATTTGGTTAAGTGCATTGGAGATAATGGAAAGCTGGTTTAATGCAAAATTTTCATCTTCTATCGGGCGAAGTCTCCGGGAAGCTCTAAGACTCTGGGTTAGCTCACCTTTCAAATCATCGATAGTATAACCCTCAGCGGCCTTCACTGCGATAGTACCGCCCCAGGGATTATCATCGCGCAAATTGGCTACTTTTTTCCCAAGAGGATAGGAAAGTAAAATAGCCGAGTCGTAATCCATGATTTTAAGGATGTCCTTACCCGACTTTTCAATCACGCCGATAATTTCCATCTTTTGCCCCATCAATTTCACCTCCTTACCAATCGGATCGATTGGGCCGAATAGTAATTCAGCCACCTTATGCCCGATAACAATCTTTGGCATCCCGAAATTATATTCTCCTTGATTGTAAAAACGGCCTTTTTCAAAATTGATATTAAAAATGTCAGCATGATCGTTGGAGACAGCCAATACAAAGGCCCCTTCTACGCTACTTGAATTATACTTGATGGTTCGATTGCCCAGGAAGGTGTGAAAATCGACATATTGGGCAGCATCTACATTTTTTTTGATCCGCTCATAATCCTCTTCGGAAGGATTAGGTCGGCGCATGTATTTCCAAAAATTGGTGGAAGGATCTTCGTTCCAGGGAAATTTTTGAATATAAATTACGTCATCCCCTAATTTTTTCAAGCTACCCCTGATGTTATCCTGCAAGGAATCTACAGCAGACTGTACACCTATGATGCAAAATATCCCGATGGTAATACCCAATAAGGAAAGGAAACTCCTTAGTTTATTGCCTGTCAGCGCTCCAAAAGCCTGAACAATACTTTCATAAACTATTTTTAAAAGGAGCATCATAAAAAGAAAATTGTAAGAAGATTAAACCATTTGAAGCCCGTTGGGGTTGCTTTCAAAGACAAACGAAAGTATAAAAGAAATTGCTCCTGAAAACAAGCTTTCGATAAATGGTATCATTTTTTCTGCAAAAAGGAGTTTATTACTGAATGCATTAAGGAAAGAGCCATTATTTTTTATCTTTGCGCGCATTTTCCAATTCCATAATCACTGGTATTTCTAAAAATATTCCTGGATGAGAACCAAACTTTCTCAATTTAATTTCGACCTTCCAAAAGATCTGATTGCTCAATACCCTGCCGATAATCGTGACGAGTCTCGTTTGATGGTAGTAAACCGCCAAACCGGAAAGATTGAGCACAAAGTCTTCAAAGACATTCTTGATTACTTCGACGATGGAGATTGCTTCATCTTTAATAATACAAAGGTTTTTCCTGCCAGAATGTATGGTAGAAAAGAAAAAACCGGAGCCAAAATTGAAGTTTTCCTACTTAGAGAACTGAATCCTGAAGCAAGACTTTGGGATGTACTGGTAGATCCTGCCAGAAAAATTCGTGTAGGAAATAAATTGTACTTCAGCGACGATGATGATAATGAAATCCTGGTAGCTGAAGTTGTTGATAACACCACTTCAAGAGGTAGAACTATCCGCTTCCTTTTTGAAGGTCCGGATGAGGAGTTTAACCAGGCATTGTCTTACCTGGGTCAGACGCCCCTTCCAAAATACATCAACCGTCCGGTAGAAGATATTGATAAAGAGCGCTACCAGACCGTATTTGCTAAAGAAACAGGAGCGGTTGCAGCACCTACTGCAGGTCTGCACTTTAGCCGTGAATTGCTTAAGCGCCTTGAAATTAAGGGTGCTGAATTTGCTGAGTTGACCCTTCATATTGGCTTGGGTACTTTCAGAAGCATCGATGTGGAAGACCTTAGCAAACACAAAATGGATGCGGAATACTTCAAAATCGGAGAAGCTGCAGCAAACACTGTAAACGCATCCCTTACCAAAAAGAAGCACGTTTGTGCCGTAGGGACCACTGCCATGCGCTCTATTGAGTCAGCAGTCTCTGCCGAAGGTATGTTGAAAGCTGCAGAAGGATGGACCAACTTGTTCATCTATCCTCCTTACGACTTCCACATTGCCGATAGAATGATCACCAACTTCCACCTTCCAAAATCCAGCCTTGTCATCATGGTAAGTGCCTTTGGTGGACACGACCTGGTCATGGAAGCCTACGAAGTTGCCGTTAAAGAAAAATACCGCTTCTTCAGCTACGGAGACGCGATGTTGATAATATAATTGCTATTAGCTTTTAGCTGTTGGCCATTAGCAGCCAATAGCTAAAAGCCAATGGCTAATAGCCTTGCCCATGCTTTCCTTCGAGCCTAAAGATCTGGAGACCAAAGATTTACACCAGTTTTTACTGGGTATCGTTTCCCCACGACCTATTGCTTTTGTGAGCACCATTGATGAAAACGGGGAAGCCAACCTGGCTCCTTACAGTTTTTTCAATGCTTTTAGCTCCAATCCTCCTATTGTTGTTTTCTCTTCCAATAGAAGAGTGGCTAACAACACCACCAAGGATACCCTGGCGAATATCAAAGCAACAGGAGAATGTGTCATCAATGCTGTGTCCTATGACATTGTACGCCAAATGGCAGTAGCCAGTGTTGAGTTTCCTAAAGGCATTAACGAATTTGAAAAAACCGGACTTACACCGGTGGCATCCGACATAATTAAACCATTCAGAGTAAAGGAATCACTGGCGGCTTTGGAATGCAAAGTTGCAGATATCATTACGCTAGGCGAAAAAGGAGGTGCAGGACACCTTATCATCTGCAATGTGGTAAAACTCCATGTCAGTGAAACAGTCGTAGATGACCGCAATCGAATCGATCCTAACAAAATAGACCTGATGGGTCGATTGGGCCGTGCTTATTATGTAAGAGTAAAAGGCGACCAGGTTTTTCCCATCGTACAGTCTGTCACAGATATGGTTATTGGTTATGACCAATTGCCCGATGCCATCAAACATTCTAACATCTTTACCGGTAACAATATCGGCCAACTTGCTGGTATAGACCGCATCCCAACATCAGCAGATTTGGACGCTGTCAAAGAAAAGTATCCGGAAGCAACCAACATGCTACAAAAAGAAAATGCAAGAGAACAATTGCATTCTCTTGCAAAATCTATCCTGGACACCAACGACAAAAATCGCTGGGATGCCGCTTGTTTGGCATGGATGGCTGAGTAAATGCGTGTTGCGTTTTGAGTGAAGCGTGATGCGAATTTTAGTTGGATTTTGGTCTACTTCCGCACCACGCATTACGCATCACGCGTCACACGTCACGCATCGCGTGTCTTACCTTTTCTCCATCTTCAAAGTCTCCACGTGACCATCACCGCCACTTACATTCTCCAGATGCATGAAGGTGTCCGTCATTTCGATTACATTCCAATCATCTTCTAATTCTTCAAGGGCACTGGGATGGGTGCCGGCAAAATCGAGGTCCATTTTTTGGCGGCCATCGTCCATGTAAACACGCCAGGTGCCGGCAAAATTTGCACTGCTGTTAGAGGCTACTACCACCCCATTATTTTGAAAATCAAAAAGATAGGATTGATAGTCAATGGTTTCATCTTTACGGTCAAAAAAGTAAGTTACCTGCCAAAATCCGGTTGTTGGGGTTATCGTCGGATTTCCATTGGGAGATGAAGGGTTATTGTGACAACCCTGGTTTACAAAAAGCGAAAGGCTAACAAACAAAAAGGTAGCTAATCCAAAAATCGACTTTTTCATGGTTATGAGGTTTTGTGGTTAAAAATGATGTTTCAAAGAAAGATGTTTATACATCAATTGGCCACTAAACCATGTTGGACAGGAAAAAATGCAATCTGAAGTATTACTATTTAATGGTTGAAAGTTACTTCAATTTCAAAAAAGTAGGCTCTCCCGGCACAACCCGGGAAAGCCTCTGAAATCCAAATTAATGGACAGCGAAAATTTTTAAGGCATGCACTATGGTAACACTTGAGGCATTGCATGCTTCACGTATGGTATCCTTCAATAGTTGCTCAAATTTCCTATCCTTTCCATTCAATTTGCATTACACTTTTTCTAGTGTTTTCTTTTAAAAAATAGCCCTTTGCCTAATCTGCTGGACAAAGGGCTGGAATGGAGAGCTGTTGTCTTATTGCTTAAGAAATGGATACGATTGATTCGCTCCTTCCTTTTGAATTGTCAAAAAATACCAACCGGGACTTAACCCATCCAAATGAACCAAACATTCTCCTGAGAGATCATTCATTTCCATTTGTTGGTTTTTCTGCTCGATTCCGGAAGCATTAAAAATCTTCATAGCCACCTCTTTGGAGGTACTATTAGCATTCCGAACGATTAAGAAATCTTGAGCAGGATTGGGAAAAATCACCGGTTGGGTTTGGTCGGTGTTATTGTCTTCATATCTTTTTCGTGCCCCTTCTTCATCACAAAAGCTGATAAGCACGCTCTGACCATCAATGAAATAATAAGATGGGTCAAAAGTGAAAAAACCTTTGTAAACTGTATCCTGATAGAAAAAAAGTGTATCGTTTTCCAATTCTGGCAAAAACTGACCAGAGCAACTGATATTAAATTGAATTTCGTTAGTCAAAACCTCTCCGTGAATGGTATTAAAGCAAACTGGGGAACTTTCATTTACAATTATCAGATCAAATGAATTGACCGATTCTAATGATGGCCAACTACTTTCCAATTCCTGAGTAATTGAATAATTTCCGCAGTTACAGGGAATTTCTTCTTCGAAAGCAACTGTGGAGAATATTTCATCTTGAATTACAATATCAATTCCGCCGATAGGTTTGTTTTGGAAAAAGGATAGATTATGGTAGGTATCATTTTTTATACTTCCCATTACATCAGAGGTAAGCTCTTCCGGTGGATTTCTAGCACGGTTACCACTCCTACTCTTGAAGGAAGTACTTAAATTTTTATTACCCGACTGAGTTTTTTCTGATGGGTCCAATAAGAGATGAACTTCCTTGGTTTCTTGCTTAAATGTAAGTGGCGAATAGACGTCCAAATGCCTATCCTTTTCTACATTAGGCATCTGTGGTGGAATTTCCCTTTCCCTTGTAGTATAGGTAAGTGCAATGGGTGCTTGATGAGGCATTTCGAAATTGTCCGTGTAAGTAGATAGGTCATACCCCTCCACTTCAGTAGTTGAAATTTGTGCATTAGCCGCCTCACCTATGGACATAAGAGTGGCTATCAACAGGATGACCTGTTGTGGTTTTTTCGCTGTCATTATTGTAGGATTTAGGAGAAAGGCTATTTGCCTATTGGTCTAACTAATTGAATAGCAGATCCAATTCTCATTTGTGTCCTACAAAACTATAGGGCGACCAATCTTTTTTCCATTACATTTTTTTCCTACTTTTCCGTGAGGGTCTTTTCTACCAATTAACCAAAGCATGAATAACAGTAAATTATTGGAGGTCATTTCCGTTTTTACAAAGGATGAGTTGGATAGGTTATATGATTTTGTCCGATCACCATATTTCAACAACTCTTTTAATGCCCAGCGATATGATGACTTATTGGGCTATATTCTTTCCCAACCGTTTAATGACCCTACAGCCACATCTTTGAACAAAGCGATCGTTTATTCAGTAATTTTCCCGGAAGAGGAAGTAGTAAAAGGGAAATTGGAAAAAATAATGAGTGGGTTGTTAAACCTGATTTTTGATTTCATTGCGATAGAATTTGACTCCAATTACCTTCAAAAGGAAGTTCGGATTGCTAACCTTTTTAGATTAAGAAAAAATGAGAAATTTTTTTGGAGCTTTATTCAAAAGAGCAGGAAAACACTGGAAGATTCAAAATTCAAGGACATCAAGTATTTCCAAAATAAAGTTGAAATTGAAGAAGAAGTAGAAGCTTTTTTCGAAATAAATAATACTCGTTCAGATGAATTAAATATCATTTCTACCCTGAAAACTGTAGATATATATTTTATTCTAAAAAGATTGATCTATACTGTTTCCATGTTAGGACAAAACCGGCATATAAAACTCGATATAGAACCAGCCATAAAACTGATTGAACAAGTAAGCCCCCTTATTAAAAAAGAGGACTACTTGAACATCCCTACCCTACAAGTTTACTTTATGGCATTTCAAGTCCTAAATTTTCATGAAAATTCCAGAAACCCTTACTACCAATCCTACAAAGAGATTCTAGAAAAATATAAAGACCATTTTAGTACATCAGAAATAAAGTCTCTTCAAACAATTTTGAGGATTATAGCAACAGGCCACTATAGTCAGATTGACAAATTGGAATTAAGAGAACTTTTTGAATTATTTAAGTCCCACCTGGAAGAAGGATATGTCTATTGGGACGGGAATTTATATCCGGGCACTTTATCTATTATTGCAGCTATGGGTTCAAGGTGTAAGGAGTTTGATTGGGTAGAAAATTTCCTCGAAGAGCACAGAAATAAAATAATAGGTGCAAAAAATACAGAGCAAATCTATCGGTTAAACATGTCCTATCTGTATATAATGAAAGGTGAATATGATTTGGCATCGAGTTACCTTGATGATTCTTTCGAAGATTTGTACTATAAAATCTTAGTCAGAAAGCTTGAAATAATGATTTATTTCATGACAGATTCACCCTTGTTAGAATCAAGAATTGAGGCATTTAAAATTCTTTTATTCCGTCAGGCAAAATCAAAAATGCCTGAAGCCAAGGCTAATTTCTTCAACTATTTTGTAGACGTCTTACGCCAAATAAACCATCCCAAAACCTTGAAAAACCCTAAAAGGCTGGCCAAAATATTGGAGAAAGTCATCCAAAACAATGATGTTGCTGAACGGGATTGGCTAATAGAAATTCTAGAAAAAAGATTGGAAAAACTTACCTAAGGAACTATCGATTCATAAATAGCTTCATGGATTCGCTCCCTAATCTCCAGCTTATTAATCTTGTAATTGCGCATACTTGGGTAGGTGCGGTTGGAAAGGAATACATAGATTAAGTTTTCGTCCGGATCGGCCCATACACAGGTTCCTGTGAATCCCAAATGTCCAAAAGTACCTGGAGCCGCAGCATCCGGAAGATTGGAAGTTCTGGTTGGATCCATCTGTTTCATATCAAATCCAAGTCCTCTTCTGCTACAATCTCCACAACGGGTAGTAAATTCCTTCACGGTCTGAGGACTTAAAAATTGCTGACCACCGTAATAGCCTTTATTCAAAAGCATTTGGTATAAAATGGCTAAATCTTCCGCGTCAGAGAACAAACCGGCATGGCCCGCAACACCGCCCAACATGGCAGCCCCCATATCATGTACATAGCCCTGAATACGTTTGTAGCGGAAATAACGGTCTTCTTCTGTAGGCACCATTTTTTCTTTCGGGAACTTTGCCCAGGGATTAAAAGTCATGGTTTTTAACCCCATCTCCTTATAGAACTTATCGTTCATATACTTATCAAGGGTGGTTCCGGAAACCTGATCTACCACTTCATTTAAAAGGTAAAAACCTATATCGGAATAGCGATATTTTCGGGTTTCATATACTTCTGAAGCATAAATTTCAGATAGTATGTCCTGTTTGTAGTCCGACTTTAAGAATAGGTTGTCAACGACAGGAAGTGAAAATGATACGCTTGCCTTCGAGCTGTAATATTTCGGACTTGGTTTAGACGCCGCTCTTCGTTGTTGCAGGACAGTATTTTTATAAAAAGGAATCCATGACTTCAATCCGGCTCTATGTGCCAGCAGGTCTGTGATGACCAGATCTTTTTTATTGGTAGAGTCAATGCCGGGCAAATACGGCCCAAGCTTGCTATTGATATCCACTTTGCCTTCATCTTTCAATCGCATTAGGGCAATTGTGGTGGCTGCGGTTTTGGTAATGGAAGCCAAATCAAAAATCGCATCTTTATCCAGCGGTGCTTCGCCTGCATCATAGGTCATCTTTCCAAAGGCCTTATGATAAACAATTTTCCCTTCCCTTGCGACCAACACAACGCAACCAGGTGCCACTTTTTGTAAGACAGACTCATTCGCTATACGATCAATTCTTTCCAGTTTTTCACTACTCATACCCACCTCTTCCGGCAAAGCAAATCCCATTCTAAAAATGGAAGTAGTGTTTTCACCATTGTTGTATTGGAAAGAAGGTGAAGCAGTAATCGGTAGTCTTCCTCTAAAACTGGTAGCGCCAAACAGTGCTTGTGCCACCATATCCTGCACCATTGGTTCATCATCAAACGCTTCCACCACCCATGCTGCATTATCAAAATAGCGTAAAGCATATGGAGTCCCAAAAACCACCACTACCACCTTGGTTTCCTTCCCAAGTTTTTCAATAAAGTCAACGGTAGAAGGACTTACATTAAAATCCTGGCCGGCTTTACCATTCATACCCATTACACCCACTACTACTATATCCTTTTTAACCAGGACATCCATCATCTCTTTTGAGTCATCAGAGTAGAGTTTGTTCTTTGTAAAATGCTCAAAATCTGCATAGTGACTTAGCATCTCCTGGAAAGGAGTTGACGCTTCATCGATTCCAATGCACACTGAAGCAAAACGCTTATCAGCGATAGATTTGAAAGGGATGAGTTGGTTGGTATTCTTGGCCAGCGTTAGCGAGCTGCTAATTAGTTTTTTCTTTAAAATATTGGCTGACACCGTATTGAGTCTTTTATTCAATCCGGAAGTGTCAATGGGCGTTGGTTTAACTGATAAACCCAATTCATATTTGGCGTGTAGGATTTTACGCACGGAAGTGTCAATAATATCCATTGAAAGCCTGCCCTCCTCCACTGCCTTCTTTACTTCATTAAAGGCAATTTCCAAATCTTCCGGCAACAACAAAATATCATTACCTGCTTCCATGGCGCGTACTTCAATTTCGCCACAAGGATAATTTTTTGTTACCCCTTTCATTTCCAGGGCATCCGTAAATACCAACCCTTTAAATCCTAGTTTCTTTTTCAATAAGGCAGTAATCACCTTTTTTGAAAGAGTACTTGGCAATTGGAAGGTAGCATCAACAGATGGCACTTCAAGATGGGCTACCATCATACTGCCAACACCATGTTGGATGAGTACTTTAAACGGGTATAATTCTATAGAATCGAGTCGTTTGAAATCGTGTTGAAAAACAGGTAAGTCCAGATGTGAATCCACATCCGTATCTCCATGGCCCGGAAAGTGTTTTGCACAAGCCATGATGCCATTGTCCTGCAATCCCTGAGCATACATATAACTTTTGACAGAAACATTCATCCGGTCCTCACCAAAGCTACGTGTATGAATTACAGGGTTGTTTGGGTTGTTGTTGACATCTACAACAGGGGCAAAGTTGATATGCACCCCTACTTCCTTCAACTGTCGGGCAATCTCCTTGCCCATATCATAAATCAACTTGTTATTTTGGATAGCACCTAAGGATAATTGACGTGGAAAACTGATGGTGCTGTTTTTCATTCGCATACCAAGTCCCCATTCCGCATCCATAGCAACCATCAGTGGGATGGAGCTTAGTTCCTGGTATTCATTCAAAAGTAGGGATTGCTTTTCCGGAGTTCCCTGGAAAAAGCATAAACCGCCGACATGATATTTTTCGATGAATTCTTTGACTTCCTTTTCGTGCGCAACTCCTTTATCAGAATGGGCACGAATCATGAAAAGCTGACCAATTTTTTCTTCCAGGGTCAGGGTGCGCATAAGGGAATCCACCCAATTGCTCTCAGCTTCCAAAACACCTGTTTTTGCTACAGGCGGATTGGCGGAAAGGCTTAGGGAAAGAAGAAAAAAACAAGCAATTGTCGCTATCTTATTCATTTGGATATGCCACTCTGACCTCATTGTTCAACCTTTAATATTTGCTCCAGTTCTTATTGTATGCAAGTAACGAGTAAGGTGGAAAGAATGGTTTTCCCTTCCACAATTTTATTTTTTCAATAACCTAGCCAAACTAAATTTTGCTGAGCCGTAAATCACTATAATATTATTCAACTATCCAAATTTTTTAACCAAACTTTCAGTCATCTATTTGGGTTGTCCGGCATTTGGATCCAATTGCCTTGCTTTGGTGTGCCAACGTAGCCCTTCTTCTGCATTTCCGGCATTATAATATGCACTTCCCAAGTTGAATAATAAATCAGCATTCTCAGGTTGTAATTTAACAGCTTCTGTGAAATAGCGGATAGCTTCTCCATGATTCCGCATGATGCCATTGGCCACCCCGAGCAATCTTATTGTCTCAAAATCAGTGGAGTCCTTTTCATAGGCCTTGCTCAAATATTGAAGCGCTCTGGGTATGTCACCCTTTTCTTCTCCAAAATACCGCCCGGCATCGCGATAGGTGATCAGCAGATTATTATGAGCTTCCGGATAATCAGGGTCAATAGCAAGTGCTTGCTGATAACTGGCTATCGCTTTATCGTATTCTTTTAGGTAATTCAATGCATTGCCTTTCAACAACCATGCATTTTTGTAGACAGGATGAATTTCAAGCGCTATATCCAAATGGGTAATAGCCTCCTGGAGCAATGTCGTCTTCCTACCCGGGTCCTGGACCTTGGTAGCTGCATTGATCATCTCCCCTCCCACTGCATTTTGCAATTTGGCCGAACGCACCGAAGTATGAACATCGGTGGTAAACAAAGTGTAATTATCTTTCCACACGAAATTACGGCTGATGGTCTTGCCCGCAAAAAGTAACCCGATAATAGCAACTCCTATTAAAAGCCAGTTTTTCCCTTGAAACTTACGCTCAAGCAAAACAAATAAAAAAGGAAGCGCTATGCCTAAAGCAACCGAGGGCATAAAAAGGAAGCGTTCAGACATGTTGGTACCTACCGGGAACAGGAGATTGGAAACGATTGAAAGCGTTATCAGGTAATACAAAATGGAAAAAGCCAGGATATTTCTCTTTCCTATTTTTAAAAATGCAAACACACCTAAGCCAATATAAACCAACAGGCTTAATAATACCTGCCAGTCCGAAAATTGCATTATCTCTACATGCCTGGGGTAATAATCGTGGGTAAGTGGATGAGGAAAAATTAATAACAGCAAATATTTACCTAAGGTAAAAATGATGGTTGCCAACCACTCCCCAAAAGCGAAGGGTACAAACCCGTTGCCCTGCAATTTCACAAAAGGATTATTCATGAGTTCCATGGGTGGCTCTCCAAGCGACCAACCTATGATACTTCCTCTTATAAGCAAAAACACGATGGCGGCACCCAAAAATGGAGCGGTTGCTACTAAGGCTTTGCCTGGTGTCAATTTTCTAAAAAACCACAATGAAAGTGGGATGATCGCCAAAAAAGTGATGGTATTTTCTTTGGAGAACAAGGCCAGAAAAAACACCAAAATTGCAAGACCTTTCAATTTTACATTTTCACCATCTATACCTTTTAATAGTAACAATAGGGCTCCAAGACTTCCCATCAAGGCCATAGTCTCATCTCTACCTTTGATGTTTGCTACTACTTCCGTATGCACGGGATGTACCGTAAAAAGCAAAGCGCCGCCTAATGCAAAAAGTCCTAGGGGTAATTGCTTTTTGTAATCCTTAAACAAGGTCAATAGCAACCAATACAGCAAAACACAGGTAAATCCATACAATAAAACACTGATGAGGTGGCCAATGAAGGGGTTGCGACCAAAGATTTGCCATTCCAAAGCAAACATTACCAAGGTCAAAGGCCTGTATCGACCTCCTACCACCAATTTGTCTTTTCCCTCTACTTTAAAAAAGCCACGAAAGGTGTCATACTTTAAAATATCCGGAATACCCGAAAGGCCCTGGGTAGTAAATTCATTATCATAAATCACAATGGCATCATCCTGCGTGTAATCGTGCCCCAACGTATTAGCATACACCAAAAAAGCCACCAGGAATACCATCCAGGAGGCAATTTTTTTATTCATGTACCAGGGTTGATCGTTGGTTGTTCCGCTAGAAGGAACAGCTTTCACAGGAGAAGAAGACTTTTTCTTATTGGCCATATGGCAACCGGCTTTTATGCAATTTTACGCTTAAAAGTAAGGAAGGTTTTAAGAAAAGAAAAAGGAAAATCTAAAGCTTGGCTCCTAAGCTTCGTCACGATGGGCATCCAATTTAAGCAAAACACCTATTAATAAGGTAAACCCTAGAAGAGACGATCCCCCATAACTGATAAAAGGCAGGGGTATACCCACCACTGGCATCAATCCGATGGTCATACCGATATTAATAAAGACATGTATGAATATAATGCCGGCCACCCCGTAGGCATAGTATTTCGAAAAGTCGGATCGTTGGCGCTCTGCCAGCGTAGTAATTCTAATAAGTAGCAGCAGGTACAAACCGATGATGGCAACGGTACCAATGAATCCTTGTTCTTCTCCAATGGTACAAAAGATAAAGTCGGTAGTCTGTTCAGGCACAAAGTTCAGCTTTGTCATATTTCCTTCGAGGAAACCTTTGCCCTGGAAACCACCCGATCCAATGGCCATTTTAGATTGCACCAAATTGTATAAAGAACCACGAGGATCACATAAACTGGGTCGTAACCATACATTGATACGATCTCGTTGGTGGGAAGCCAGAAAATTATTGAAAGCATAATTTGCCGAAAAGGTGATGGTAGCTCCGATTAACAATCCGGTCAATAATAAAAAGACCACCTTATCCTTTTTGAGTCCCCAATGGTAAAAAGCTGTCGCTGCAAATACAATGACAGTGCCCAATAGAACCCACAGCCACATTTCTTCACTTTGCATATACCAATAGGCAACAGCTGCCAGGCCCGTAACACCCAAAGCATAATACCAATTGAATTTTTTGGAAGTAAAAGCAAGGACATAAAGACTTAAAAAGGTAAGAATAACTAATAGG
>JAGQWW010000249.1 GCA_020436955.1 Saprospiraceae bacterium
TATCCAATATTTCTCCGGCTTTTTTGATTGCTAAAAAGGCTGCATCGATTACTGCTTGGGGTTCTCCTACAAATGTTACTACTGTTCTGTTTGTGGCTTTACCTGGATCTACATCCAGCAATTTGACCCCCTCAACTGACTCAATTTCATCTGTAATTTGCTTAATGAGTGTCATGTCTCTACCTTCACTAAAATTCGGTACACACTCGATTAATTGTTTCTCCATAAGGTTTTTTAATATTTCATTTTAAAAATTCCAATCAACTCTAATTGCATAGCTTCTAGGAGCTTCCATCAAACCAGGTCTGACAGAATACATCTTGTTTAAAAGGTTATTGGATAGGATTGAAATCTTTCCTTTTTCCTTAAATACAAAACAAGACACCCTGGCTCCCAAAACCATAGTCCCTTTGTTATTATCCATTCTGTAGGTCCTTAACCCTGGTACAATCAAGGATTCAAATGCACGATCCACTGCTTCAATAAAGCTGTAATAATTTGCCGAAAAGCCTATTCTCACAGGCTTCAAATCTGCTTCCAAATCAAATTTGAAAGTATGCTGGTATCTGTATTTTAAAATATTTTTTTCAGAAGATGAATTCAAATAATTTAATTGGCCTTCGGTTGGTTCAACCCCAGCTGGAGGTGAAGAAACTTCAAACTCCTGGAACTCGGGGTCCAGGTAAGTATATCCGGTCAATAAGTTCAATGGAATATTTCCAATGTTACCCCTTCCTGCAATCGTACACTCGAATCCTTTAATATCCGTTCCACCTACGTTGATGGACTGAAATCCAAATAAAGGGAGTGATGCAAAATTGAACTCCATCATATTTTCATATTTGGACCAAAAAGCAGCAGCATCTACAAAACCTTCAAATCCTCCCACTCGAAACCCTTGTTTCACACCAATTTCAGCAGACCATCCGGTTTCAGATTGTAATAATGGATTGGGCAAAATTGGAAATCCGCCAAAGGTGGTTTGGATAAAGCTTTCTGCGATGGTTGGAAATCTATACCCTTGTCCCCAACTACTACGCAAATAGGTAGCACGACCCAACCGGTAATTGGCACCTACTCTTACAACAGGTTTTGATTCGACGATTTGACCATTTTTTATGGGGTATTCTAAACCTTGAACGTTTCTAATGGTATCTGGTGTGTTTACTGTGTAATGTTCATAACGCAAACCTATTGAGACATTCAAACGGTCAAAAAATTCTTTTTCTAACTGGAGATAGGCAGCTAAGTTCCTAATAGAAAAAGTTGTATCACCATATAAAGGAGCATTTACAAAATTACCGTTGTACAATAATCCTGCAGTGGTAACCACATCCAATTTGGACCAAACCCGCTGAAATTGATATTCAGCATAATACGTCTGAGAAGAATTTGATTGGTCGTTATTATTATTGTTGTCTATGTAAAAATAACGGGACTGTATACGATGACGGTTTCCATTTTTATCAAAGTAGTTTAAAAATGGGTCTATGTTAAATCGAAACCTTTCGGTAGTGGAAATGGAATTATCAGACCCTACATATAAGCTGTCCAGTCCTTTCCAAAAGAAGAAATTGCCACTTTCACCCGGATTAAAATTTGAATTAAAACCGTAGGTCAATTGCTGGTTAGCACGATAACGAACACCAAGATTTCCCCTCCAGTATCGGTTATAAGTACTTTTATTAAAACTATTTCTGTTTAAATAATAAGTCCCTACTACTAAATCGAGTTTGTTTATTTTTTGCTTGTGGCTTATGCTTCCTCCAAATTCGTGGGGTCTTTCCGTATACCAAACCTGATCTTTATCGGAAGGATCACCAAAAACTGTATAAAATGCAGAAATTTTGGTTTCAGGTTCGCTTTTAGCATAGGCTGTTCTGATATTAATAATACCATTTAAAGCAGACGAACCGTATAATGCTGACGCAGCACCTTTTACTACTTCGATCTGCTCAATATTTTCAACAGGGATATCATCCCATTGTGGAAACCCAGCGTCAGGTTGAAGGATAGGCATATCATCTAATAATAACAAAACCCTACTTCCAGCACCATAGGAAAAACCTGAACCTCCTCTAATATTTGGTTGGCCATCGATTATATCGACCCCCGGTATTTTGCCAAGTACTTCATCAATGGAAGTTGTATTTACACTTTCCAGTAATCGGGGTTTTAATACCTCCATTGACACTGTTACTTCACTCAATTCCTTCGCATACCTGCCACTGGTCACAGTGACTGTTTGAAGCAAGGAAGGATTTTCTGTCAACTGAAAATCTATGCGGGTATCCTGCACCAAATCAATCTTCACCTCCCTGGTTACAGTTTCAAAGCCAACATAGCTCACTTGCATGGAAAAGTCCCCTTTGGTCAGTGCAATTTCATATTTACCATTGAAGTCGGAAACTGTACCTTCTTCCCCGATTTTTACCGTAGCCCCAATAAGGGCTTCTCCGGTTGTTGCATCCGTAACATATCCAAATACAACCGGATTTTGGCTTAGGATACTGTTTGAAAAAAGAAATGAAAAGAAAATGGCTATCAGGTAAATCTTTTGCATGGCTAGGTGTCATTATTTCCAATCAAAGGTAAATTTTTCCGCTTCAATTCGATCCAATAATACTCACTAATAAAAATGACACCCAAGAGAAATCATTATTTCAAATCTAAAGAAAAGGATTGCATTTTAAAACATATTGTTTTATTTTTATCCGCATTTTTAAATTAAAAAACAAAAAATTGGAAAGCAGCCTGATTATTATATTAACTATTCTTGCACTTGTTATTGGAGCCTTAATTGGCTGGCTGCTAGGTGCACAGCAATCAAAGCATAAGATATATGATACATTAAAAGATGAGGGAAAATTGGTTAGTCCTGAATTGTTGGACAATATCAAAAAAGAGAAGGAGCGACTTCAGCTGAACCTTCAAGAAAAAGAAGAGCTCCTTAGGGATACTAATTTAAAATTAGGAGCTGGTGAGCAACAAATTCTTCATTTAAAAGAAAACCTGGCTAACCACGAAAAACAGGTAAAAGAAATCCAGGTGCAGATGGAACAGCGGTTTGAATTGCTGGCCAATAGATTATTGGAGGAAAAAAGTGAAAAATTCACCAAACAAAACTCTCAACAACTGGAAGCGATTTTGAATCCTATCAAAGAAAAGCTGTCCAATTTTGAGAAAAAAGTAAATGATGTTTATCAACAGGAGGCAAAAGACAGGTCCAGTTTAAAGGGAGAAATAAAAACCCTGGTAGAACTCAATCAAAAAATAAGTGAGGAAGCCAAAAACCTCACAAAAGCCCTGAAAGGAGATACAAAAAAACAAGGAAATTGGGGTGAATTCATACTGGAAAAAGTATTGGAAAGGTCCGGTTTACAAAAAGGCCAGGAGTATGAAGTCCAATTTGCCGCCACCAACGAAAACGGAAAGCGGGTACAACCGGATGTGGTCGTACACCTACCAGATGAAAAGCACCTCATCATAGATGCCAAAGTCTCTCTTGTTGCATATGAACAGGTTATCAATGCCGAATCCGATGAAGAAAGGATTCAACACTTGAAAAATCATTTATTATCCTTACGAAATCATATCAAAGGTCTTTCAGAAAAAAATTACGCTACCGCTAAAGGAATCGATTCACCCGAATTTGTGCTCCTTTTCGTTCCAATCGAGAGTTCATTTGCCATTGCTTTGCAAGAAGACCATGAGCTTTTTCAATATGCCTGGGAAAGAAAAATTGTCATGGTCAGTCCTTCTACCCTGCTGGCAACGCTTAGGACGGTAGCCTCCCTTTGGAAACAGGAAAAGCAAACCAAAAATGCGCTAGAAATAGCCAGGCAGGCAGGTGGGCTTTATGATAAATTTGTAGGTTTTGTAGACGACATGCAGAAAATTGAGACCAGCCTTGAGCAGGCCGAAAAAGCCTATAAAAGTGCATTCAATAAATTACAATCCGGTTCGGGAAACCTTATTCGCAGGGCCGAAAAAATAAAAGAATTGGGAATTAAAACCACCAAAAATTTACCGGAAAGTATGGATCAATAACTTCAATTTTGACTTTTTTTCCTTTGATATTTACCTTTGCACCGTTATTTATTTCTGAATTTTAAAAATTTGATCAATGGGAAAAGGTGATAAAAAAACCACAAAAGGAAAGCGTTGGAGAGGATCTTATGGTAAAACCAGGGATAAAAAACCCAACCGTGTGAAAAAATCAGGAAACTGATCTCACCAACTAAAAAAGGGTTGGCAACTTATTGCCAACCCTTTTTCTTTTTACAAAATCTCCTGTGGAGCTTTGGCTACATAAATTTCGCGCGCCGGACCCGGCACTTCATTGTCTCTTACCTTTTTTAGGTAAACTTTTAGCTTATCATCATCAATTACAGCATAATAATAACTGCCTTCTCCTTTCCAATATCCACCAGTAACAGCTATCGATGATTCAGGTATACCAAGTTGTTCCCAGGAGTCATAAGGGATCGTTCTGCACTCTTTGATTTCGCCCAATTTCACCTTAGAATCAGCAAAATAAAAATAGATGAAATTCCTGGGGTCTTTATCAGGATCACTACCCGGGGCTGTTTCGCAGACCAAACGAAGCAATACCTGTTCTTTTCCTTCATAATCCTCCTCTTTGTAGCGGCCTTCGCCCGGTGGGTCAGGTTCGCATGAGGCTAGGAGTAGAATCAAAAGAAAAAAAACCGTTTGTATCCTGCTGAT
>JAGQWW010000250.1 GCA_020436955.1 Saprospiraceae bacterium
AGTCCAAAAACAGCAACCATAATTCCCGAAGCCAAAATGGCTTTTGGAAGGTAATAAAACAATGGGGTCAAAAACAACAAGGTCAAAATAATCAAACTCGCACTGATGATGGTGGCTAAACCTGTTCTCGCTCCCGCCTGGTCGTTTACCGCTGTTCTTGAAAATCCTCCGGTAACAGGATAGGATTGTAAAAATGCTCCGCCGATATTAGCCGCTCCCAACGCAATCAATTCCTGATTGGGTACAACCTGGTAGTTTTTGTGTTTGGATTGAATGGCTTTTGCAACAGCGATACTTTCCATAAATCCAACCAACGAGATTGTTAAGGCAACAGGCAATAAGGCCGAAAGTGTTTCACCACTTAAATCAGGCAAACTGAATGATGGCAAACCACTTGGAACAGTTCCAACTATTTTAACTCCTGCATCTGTCAATCCCAGTCCCCAAACTGCCAGAATTCCAAATACCACGGCTAATAGTGGACCTGGAATGGCTTTATTTACCTTTTTGATACCCATAATCAAACCGATACCACCTAAACCGATAGCAAATGTGGCCCAATTAATTTCTCCAACTTTTGAAATGGCATCCAATAAAATTTCATGGATATGATGGCTTCCTTTGATGTCTACTCCAAGCAAATGCTTCAATTGGCTTAAACCAATAATTAACGCTGCGGCTGATGTAAAACCACTGATGACAGGGTGAGAAAGAAAATTAACCAGAAATCCTAAGCGGAAAACACCCAAGGCAAACTGAATTAACCCCACAAACAATGCCAGTGTAATAGCAAGGGTTATGTATGTTTCAGTTCCGGCATCAGCTATCGCTCCAATTCCCGCAGCCGTCAATAGAGAGACCATTGCCACCGGTCCTACTGCTAATTGGCGGGAGGTTCCCAACAATGCATAAATAATCAACGGAATGGTAGATGCATATAGACCAAAGATGGGAGGCAAACCTGCAATCATAGCGTATGCCATACCTTGTGGTATAAGCATCACCCCTACTGTCAAACCAGCCGAAAGGTCACCTTTCAGGTCATTGTTTGAGTATTTGGACATCCAATCGAAAGCAGGTATAAATTGTTTGATATTCATGTTCTTTTCATTTATGAGACACAAAAGTACAGCCTGTGTCTGTGCTATTTAGTGACTTTAATTACACTAAAGCCTTGATAATGCTTAAATTATGTCAATCTTTAAAATATCCCAACCAGCCCTAAGCCCAACCAGTTTCCTCTTTCAATCGCTCCAACACCTCCTTGAACAAAATAATTATTGACTGTAGCCCCTGGTCCTGCATCGCCTGCATCACCATTTCTAAGGGTATAAAACAAGGACAATTTTAAATCAGGATTCAAGTATAGGTTGGCACCCACATTTATCTTTCCTTCAGCTCCGGACATGGTTTTTAGCTGGGTAGCATATCCCTGCGCTTCAGCACCCATTTCACCATTAAAAAACATCCACATCGCCACCGGTTCTATCACCCAACCATTGGAAAGTGTGATATTGTAGCCCGCTCTGACATAACCGGTTTGCGCAGCAACTGATTCATTTTGTCTCTCTTCTCCTACCATAAAATATCCGGAACGCGTTAGCATGCTCCATTCCCCGTCGAAGTTTAAATTTCCCCAATTGAGCAAGAAGTCTGCCCCGATTGCCTGGTTTGATTCGAATAAATCCGTCTGACCTTGATTGGATGCAGCCAAGGCTAATGACAATCCATTACGTTTGCCGAAATAGTTAATCTTATGACCGATTCCATATTTTTTAAATTCAGGATCGCCAATATGAGCAACCAGTCTTCCTACCAAAAGCGGAGAAAAATGATCACCTACTGAGTTACCGCCATAACTTTCAAATTGTGGTGTAAAAATCCCGGCATCATAACTCCAGTTCACCGTTCTATTTTCTTTGTAAAACACCCCTCCAACATTTACACCCATCGTACGACCGGGGCCGATACCGGTAAGATGCCTGCGCAGGTAATTTTGAGACCACGATTTCTCCATGGAATTGCTTCTCAAGGCAGAAGTAATGCTTTCACGACCCATTTGTGGTGGCAAATAACCAAAGACCACGTTTAAGCCTTCCTTTTTATCCAACACCCTCCATTGCACATAGGCATTCCACAACCTGAAGATAGGTGATGCTCCATTATTCACACCTGCTTCAGTACCCGACAACAAATCACGCCCTACCAGATCTATTGCGATGGTAAAATTGAAGGAAAGATTTTCATAAGGCTGACCTTTCAATCCAATCCTGGTACGACGCAATTGAAAATTTAAGCGGTCATCTACCGGGTCATAGGACTGGGTTTCCTCATTAAAAACTTTTTGATCAAAAGTATAACTGGACCACAACTGCAGCCCAAGGCTTGGTTTAATTTTGAATTTTTCCAGCTTCTGCAACCAATCAGATTTCTTCTCTTCCGTTTGTGCTGAAACGAGGGAAACTGCCATGACCAACAGGATGGATATCCCAAATATTTTTTTCATTTCTGTCGCTTATTTTGAAACCGGCTTGTGCTACAAACAGGTCGGTCAGGTTAATAAATTACCAGGGAGAAAAGGATACCTTTCTCCAACCAAAGCAATTTGTCTTTTGATTGAATAGATCGAAATTTTACCCGGCAATGGGAGGAGGTGAACGCAGGCTCCCGCAAAAATTCTCTTTTGAAAGCCTGCATTCCTCATTTGCTTTCTCTTTTTAGTGTGGTAATTTATCCTGCACTACCCCATATGCAAAAGTGCCCAGCGTAGCTCCGATTATTACCACAATAAATATTAAAAATCCATGACCCAACATGACAAACATTGGACCGGGGCATGCACCCATAAGGGCCCATCCTAAACCAAAAATGGAACCGGCAATAATGTGTCTTTTAACATTCAATTTCATAGGTGTGTACGTCACCAATTGATGTGTAAGGGTCTTTATTTTGAATTTCTTCATAGAGTACATGGTGATAGCGCCAAGTATAACCGCTACACCAATGATACCGTACATATGTATGCTTTCAAAACGAAACATCTCGTGAATACGAAACCATGAAATGGCTTCAGATTTGGTCATGATGATACCAAATACAATTCCTAGTATAAAATTTAAACCTAATTTCATTGTTGTTCGATTTTCAAAATTAACCTAATAAATAAGGCATGATTAACCAGGTCATGATAAGACCACCAATAAAGAAACCAATTACGGTGAGCAATGAAGGTAATTGGAGGTGAGACAAACCGGAAATGGCATGACCGGATGTACATCCGTCACCATATCTTGCTCCAAAACCAATAAGAAAACCTGCTACAATGGAAATAATTACTCCTTTTAGGTTTCCAAAATTGAAAAAGTCAACTGGTAGGAATCCATCTCCTTGTGGGTAATTCCAACCATAATCCTCTTTCAAATGGTTAATCGTAGCTTCTGAAATATCGACTGCTTCAGGACTTGCCAGTGCAGTTGCAGCAATGTAACCACCTACAACGGCTCCTGCGATAAAGGTCAGACGCCAATATTCCTCTTTGATATCAAAGCGGAAAAATTCAAACTTATTACCTGCACCGGCAATGGTGCAGAAGTTTTTGAAAGCCATGGAAACACCAAAGCTTCTCCCGATATAAGTCATCAGGAATAAAATACCGGCGATTGCAGCCCCCGATACAGCCCAGTGCCAGGGCTGACTGATAAATTCGATCCAGCTCATTGAATTTGTTCTTTTTGTTCGACTATAAATACATCCTCCCGAAATAACCCGGGAAATTCTTTTTGGTTACTGGGGTGTCTCTACTTTGTTCGGGTTGGTACCTGGTTGCTAATGACATCGATTGAAAGTACCACCTTGAAAGTACGACAAGGTTTCTGCAACCAGTTGCAAAGGTAAAATGAGGTCTTTGGGGAGTCGGTGATGGATATCACACGAAGAAAAATAGTGATTCGTTATATTTGTAGGTAAACCTGAAAAATAATGATCGAACAACAATCCAACGCACAAGTGGAAAGTGCCATCGCATCTCTACCCGTTTCCTTACAGCACATTGCCCGCACACTTTCATCAGGAAAAGTTACCAAACCTTCGGGAGTTATCAAAGCAATTAAAGAAGCAAATGTCAAGCCTGAGGATCTTTCTCCCTGGGCAGACTTTGATCATCCTGATGCTGACTCTTATGGACGTAAGTTAGTCTATAAGGGTGATAACTTTGAAATAATGGTGATGTCTTGGAGACCGGGAGATTTTTCAGCCATTCACGATCATGGTTATACCCAGTGGGGTGCAGTTCAAATCTTTGGTCCGGCAGAGCATGCTACCTTTCGAATAGAAGATGGTTACATTTCGACTTTAAATCGATGGAATGTAAAACCTGGAGACATTGTAGGGGTCGGTCATGAATTGGTCCACCAGATGGGCAATACGACTTCAGACACTTTTTTCCTTAGCTTACATGTTTATGGCGAAAGAGAAGCCATTGAAAATATAACAGGAGACGCCAGGGTTTTTGACTTGGAAAATGAAACCATTCAAAGGGTGGATGGCGGTGTATTTTTCGCACTTCCGCCTGAAGGGGTTAAAAGAATAGAAGAAGGTCCAAGAGGTGACTTCCCCACCAGGCTACGCCACATGGTAGAATTGATTCGCCGTCTGGAAAAAATGGAAAAGCTGGGTGTCAATAAAAGTGGAAAAGACCT